>JAGRAB010000235.1 GCA_020435085.1 Bdellovibrionales bacterium
ACAAGGTGTGGATAATAGGAAAATAATTAAGTAGGGTAGTTTCTAATAAATGACGAGAAAAACTTCTGCTATTGTTTGAGTAGCTTTGCATAGTAGATGGGCTGACCTTTCCTCAAGAAAAGACTTTCAAATTGAGTGACAAAGTTTGTGGCGGCAAACTCTGAATGATGAAGATCTCTTGTCCATCCAATCACATGATAAGGGCTCTTTTCAAAGAATGGTAAAGCCCAGTCAAAGTAGTCTTCAGAATCTGTTTTGAATTCAACAATAGATCCTGACTTTTGTAACTCAAAGATGTTCTTTAAAAACTCAGGTTGAATCAGCCGATGTTTATTTTGGCTGGTTTTTGCCCATGGGTCCGGGTGATGGATATAAATGTCATTAAGCTCTCCTGGAACAAAGAGATCTTTGACCAAGACGGCATTATAGCGACCCATCCGAGCATTTTTACAGTCAGATCGCAAGGCCCTTCGGATACTTTGAATCAACGGTTTGTATTTAAGCTCTAAGCCTATAAGAATACGGTCTGGATACTGCCCAGCTCTCCACGCAAAATGAAACCCATTGCCCGTTCCAATTTCTAAATCGAGGGGGGTTTCAGGTAAAACTTGAAACTCCTGTCGCCATTTTCCTTTGAATTCCAAAATTTTTTCTTCATCATAAGCCCAAGCAGAAAACTCGCCTAAGAGAGCTTGGACGTATTCATTGGGGTTGGGCAACTGCCGGGTTTTAAAAATTTGTTTTTGGGCACCACGCGACATAACGCATCCATAACTAGCAGCTCTGCACCACTTGCGCAAGCTGAAGAGAGACGCCAATAAAGAAGACCTTGTTTTGAAGCTTCTTTTAGGTAAATTTTTAAAATGTTTTTTACTCGTTGTGGACTTTTGACTGCTTTGCAGTCAAAAGTACGGCTCGATCATTCAAATTTTATAGAAAAACAAAGTATTTAGAGTGCCGAGAGGCACTGACTTACCACAATTAAGTGGGTCAGTTTCTAAATTTTTTACTCTTGGATAAGTTGATTCTTCAACTTCATTAGGTAGAATGTGTTTTCTATCTTAAAAATATTTTCCCTCAATGAGAGGAGTTGAGTTGTGATGTCATTTCGTAGGTTACTCTTTGGTTTTTTAACACTAGCAATGACCCTACAAGGAGCTTCATCATTTGCCATACCTGCAGAGGGCAGTAAAATGATGATCGCAGCTCCATCGCCATATGCTGTTGAGGTTGGAAAAAAAATTATTGAAGACGGCGGAAATGTTATCGATGTTGCTGTGGCTGTCGGACTCACTCTTGCTGTGACAAGCCCTTATTACGCCGCCCTTGGTGGTGGTGGTTTTGCTCTTATAAAAATGAATGACAAGGTCGAAGTCCTTGATTTTCGTGAAGTGGCTCCACAAGCCACTGGTCCTAAATTTTATTTAGACAAAGCGGAAAACGCGTCTCGCGATGGCGGTACAGCCGTGGGCGTGCCGGGCTTTCCAGCCGGTCTTTATGAAATGCATAAAAAATATGGAAAAATAAAATGGTCGAAGCTCTTTCACTATCCCCTCCAACTCGCTCAAGACGGGTTCGCAGTGAGTGGTGAATGGGCCTCTAATACTGAGGACGCAGCAAAAAGATTTAATAATGGCGGGATAAAACACTTCACTTATGACAACGGGAAACTTTATCGTCCCGGTCAAAAACTCAAACAATATGGCTTAGCGAAAGCCTTAAAAGAGTTTCGTCGCTCTAAAAACAAAGGTTTTTATGATGGCGTTGTTGCTAAAGATATCGTTGATACCGTCAAAAGAACTGGCGGTGTTATGGAGCTTTCTGATTTAAAAAATTATAAGGTCCGTTGGCTCGAGCCTTTAACAACTCAATTTCTTGGCTATAAGGTCTACTTGATGCCCCCACCCAGCAGTGGTGGCGTTGTTATCAAATCGGCCTTAAATTTAATGGAAAAATTAAATCTCAACAAACAAAAGCCTCTTTCTGTCGATGAACTTCACCTTATGGGAGAAATCTTAGCACGCAGTTTTCGTGGACGCGCTCTTTTGGGCGATCCTGACTTTCACAGCAACCCTCTTGATCTTTTGCTCTCAGATAAGTATCTCTCAAAAATGGCAAAAAGTATTAATTTGAAAAAATCCACAAAACTTTCAGCTCTTAAAACTGAAACAGCAGTGGAGTCTTCTGAAACAACTCACTACTCGGTCATGGATGCAAAAGGAAATGCGATTTCACTCACTGTAACTTTAAATGGGAACTATGGATCTGCCGTTGTCTCTAATCGTTTTGGTGTTGCCCTTAATAACGAAATGGATGATTTTACCACTCGTCCTGGAGAACCTAATATGTTTGGTCTCATTCAAGGCATGGGGAACTCTGTGCAACCTGGTAAGCGACCCCTCAGTTCTATGAGCCCAACTCTTGTTGAAAAAGATGGAAAAATTGTGATGACTCTTGGTGCTCCCGGTGGCCCTCGCATTATTAGTGGAACACTCCAAACTCTTTACCGAGTGCTTGCTAACGGTTGGGATATGGATAAAGCCATTCAGGCTCCTCGTGTCCATCATCAGTTTCTTCCGCATACTTTGTTTGTTGATAAAGATCGATTCTCCCCTGATGTTTTAGATCTTTTAAGAAAGCGTGGTCATGAAATCAAAGAAACATGGATTGCTCGAGTCGTCGGCGTTCGCCTTAATGAAAAAGGCAATCTTGAAGCCGCTTTTGACTCCCGTGGAGAAGGGGCTGCGGGCGGTTACTAAGTTTTGAAGACCTTGGTATTGTGCCCTCTTAAACCTGAGCTCAATGTGTTGCTTGATTTTTTAAAAAATGAAGGCATTGAACTTCATGAGACTTTATTAAAGACAAAGAAAAGCTTTCACTCACCCAAACTTAGCTGTATTTTCGCTTGTGGTGGTCATGGAAAATCTCGCTTCGCCTCCACCACTCATAAATTTCTTGTAGAAGTTCCAACAATTGAAACGGTGATTTGCTTAGGGACCGCTGGAAGTTTAGCTCCACCAACCAAGCCTCTTGACGTCGTGGTTGGAACCTCTTCGATAGAGCATGATTCAAAAGAAGGCCCTAATGATAATAAACTGGCTACCTATGAATCACCGGCAGCTAAGAACTTACAAAAATCAAAATTGCAAAACAGGTCTTTTCAAGTGCATTTTGCTCCTATTGCCAGCGGTGCCGAAGACATTGTCTCCTCAACGCGTGCTAAAGAAATTTACGAAAAAACCGGAGCACTCGCTGTCGCGTGGGAAGGTTTTGGTGGGGCCTGCACAGCTCATGCTGCGAGCAAAACATTTTTAGAAATCCGAGGCATTACTGACAATGCGAACCCTCACGCGTATGAAGACTTTCAAAAAAATTTAACAGTAACTATTCAAAATGCTTCTCGAGTTTTATTGCAACTTCTTCCTTTTTAAAAATAATTGTCCCAATTCACAAGTAAACAACGAGTGCGAAGATGTTGCATTTATAGCAATCTTGCACGAGGCGTTAGTGACTATATCCCTCTTAATTTCACTCCCGCGTCGACCTGATTTTGGCTTGCAACCGAAATGACAAACCTCCTTGGTGACTTGTGAATTTGGACAATTATTTTTTGGAATTGGTATAATGAGCTTTTATAAACTCTCGCTTTTCACTCAAGTGGTTCATGTTGAGAGCGCAAATGCTCCACAGTCACTGGAATTTTTTGAACAAAACGATCTTCGCGAATAGGGCAATTCACAAGATCACAAGATTGGCAATAGACTCGCCGGCAAGGGTCCACATGAAAATTCATCTCTCCACCATATTTGTAATTTTTAATGACCCCATTTTCGAATTTATTCATCACTGAGTGAACCGTATTCACATCCCAAAACTCTGGCAACACAACATGAGCATCAATATGATGATACCAGCCCGATCGAATCACTCGAACATGGTGAATTTGAATAATTCCTCGAAAATCCATTTTTTCAAAAATTTTTGCTAAGTCTTGAAGAAGTGCCACATCCTCTTCATCCATTAAACCACTAATAGACTCTCTTACTAGCTTCACACCTTCGTAAGCAAGAAAGCACCCCACTCCAAAAGCTAAAACCGCATCTAACCAAAACCAACCTGTAAATAAAACGAGAATCAATCCACCAATAATAATAACCGATGACCAAAAATCAGTGATGACATGTTTGCCGCTCGCTCGCAAAGCAACGGATCCCGATTTTTGACCTGAACGGAGCAAATAAAGCCCTAACAAAAGATTCACCACACCAGCGGCTGTAACCAAAAGCAGCCCCGTCGATAATTCCGTCAGAACAGCTCCTGAAAAATATTTTTTAATGGCCTCAAGAATAATAAGAACGGCTGCAAAAGTGATGAGCCCACCTTCAAAGGCCGAAGAGAAGTACTCCACTTTACCATGTCCATAGGGGTGGTCTTTATCCAAAGGTTTTGATGCATAATGAACCACAAAAAGAGCCAAGCCTGCGGCGACAACATTGACAATACTCTCCATGGCGTCTGATAAAATCGCTTGCGAGTTAGTCATATTATGAGCCCAAAACTTGACCAGCATCAAAGCCAAGCCAATAAAAAGCGAAATAATAGAAGCTCGCTTTCTATCTTTTTGCTCTCTTTCATTTAGCTCAGCACCTTCAATCAATGAAACTCTCTCCTATCTTGAAAAACTCTTGTTGAGCCACTCCCAGGCAAAAATTCGACGATCTCCAA
>JAGRAB010000020.1 GCA_020435085.1 Bdellovibrionales bacterium
TATTTTTTGGAATTGGTATTAGTTAAAGAGAAAGAAAGCTCAGAAAATGAAAAAAAGTGAGATCTAAGTCCGTATCTGGACTCATTTCTTTATAAAATTAAATATATAATATAGAAAAGAAAACTCCTTAGGATGAGGTTTTTAAATGTTAAAAAACGGGATTCGTTTTTTATTAATTCTTATTTGTTCTACTCAGTTGTCTTGTAGTGTGAATATTTTGGAAGAGTTTGGTGATCCAGATACGGATATGGCGAAATATCATGAAGCCAATCGACTGGTATCGAAGGGAAGGTATTCCGAAGCACTCACGGTGTTTTCAACAATGAGTACAGACTTTCTCGCGAAACCGATCGTTGTTCAGTTGAGAGCTTCTGCCAATGCGGGCCTTTGTGGTTTGGATTTTTTAAATTTTGTGACTGAAATTTCTAATATTGGAACAACAAAACTTTATCAACTTTTAATGGCCGGGCGCGCCTCCATTACTCCAGATACAAATAATATTACTTATTGTTCGACAGCGATTTCATTAATTCAGTCCTTGGGGGCAACGGGAGCGACTCGCACTGACGATGAAAATATATTTTTAGCAGCCGTGGCGTTCATTCAAATGGGAGTCATTTTTAGTGTCTATGCAGATACTGATAATAATGGAACATTAGATGGTGGCTTTGATGCATGTGCCGGTGGCTCAATTGCTGATGCACAGGTCGATCAATACGGAGCAGCTCTTATGATTGCCATTGAGAGTATTAATGCCATTACCAATCCGGCCTTTGGGGGAGCTGAGGCTTCTACTGTGAATACAGTTTGTGCCACTCTTGCGGGTGCTCCTTATAATGAGACTGATATTTGTACAAAAACGGATGGTTCCTTTGATGCCACAGAAAGAAATCTATTACGCTCACTAATTAAAGAAAGCTCTGCTGTGGGCTTAGCACAATGTACAGGAGATATTTCTACGTGTTTTTGTCCATAATACTTGTCACAGTCATTTCTATTTTTATAGAGATACCAGCATTTGCCGCCGGTGTTGAAGGCCAAGTGTATGATAACTTTCATTCCATTCGCGCTATGGGTATGGGAAATGCGTATGCACCGATTGTCAGCGATCCAGATGCTCTTTTTTATAACCCGGCAGGGGTGGCCCGAATTTCTGGGTTTAACTGGACGATTGCAGACCCTTGGGTTGGAGTGAGTGGCATCGAAGTTTTTAAAAAAGTATCTGAGCTTCAAGATTCATCACAGTTTGAATCCACCATTCGAGAGCTTTATGGCGATCATGTATGGGTGGGTGGTGGTGCAAAATCAGCTTTTGGAATTCCATATTTTGCTGTGAGCGTTTACGACCACTTGAATGCAAGTATTGATGTGAATAACCCTGTGTATCCAAATTTAGATATCGCAGCAGTGAATGATCTTGGGTATGTAATGGGAATAGGTGTGCCTATTCTTCCAGTTTTTGAAATTGGAATGGTCCTCAAATATATTCAAAGAACGGGTTCACGAGTTCCTTTTGGTCCTAGTTTTATTGCAAGCTTAGATCCTGATGCGATTCGCAGCAGTGTTGAGAAACAGGGCAACGGATATGGACTTGATTTAGGAGCGAATTTTCGAGTGCCAGGCCCCCTTTCTTTGATACTATCAGGTGTTTGGAAAAATGTGGGTGAAATGACTTTTAAACCCGACTCAGGTGAAGCACCGCCGTCAGAGCCCAACGAAATGAACGTGGGAGCGGCATTAGACTTAAATGTTCCTCTTCTCTCAGTTCGTCCCGCTATCGAATTTAAGCATTTGAATCGAGATGATATTCAATTAGGAAAAAAAGTACATTTTGGTTTAGAAATCAGTTTGCCACTCATTGATATTCGAGGTGGTTTTTACCAGGGATATTATACGGCAGGAGCTGGTGTGAATTTGGGCATTATTCGAGTTGATGCGGCCACATGGGGTGTGGAGTTGGGCGATTACCCTGGTCAAAAAGAAGATCGACGCTACGCTGTTCAAGCCACCATAGAGCTTGGCTTTGACCCCAATTTAAGCTTTATTGGGGGTGGTAGTGGGGGAAGTGGAGGCTCAGCTTCAAGTTCTCCTTATAGTAGACTCAAACAACGTCGATAACTTTTGGGAATTATGCTTTCAATACACTCTGTTTCTACACAGGTAGAAAAGCAAAAATTTTTAGATGACTTTAATATTCGTACAAAGACTTGGCTTGTTGCTGACCTAAAATCTAAATCAGAAATTCAAAAACAGCTTTTAGCAAAATTTCCAGTTCTGGAAGAAGATGCTGTTTTGCGAGTGAGTGAGCTTTGGGTAAAAATTTTTAAAAAAAAACTTCCCTCCTGGCGCGTGGTTTCTCACGACTTTCTTCGAAGTCACCTTCGTGATTTTTTAAACTCTCAAGATCAAAGTTTTGCAAAAACACCGGGAGCTGCAAAAACCTTAATGGCGTATATTCAGCAATTACTCCCTGTACTCACTCAAGAAAACGGTGATGAGCAATTACAAAATTGGTTTCAAGAAAATACTTCAAGCTTCATTCGTTGGAAGCATTGGTATGAGTTAAGTATTCTTGCTTGGCAGGAGTTACAACAACAAAAAATAATGACATCCAATTGGTGTTCAGGGTTATTAATCCATAATGAAAAATTTTCGGACAGTTGGGAGAGGGAGTTAATTTGCGATCTTGGGAGTCAACTCAACAGTGTTGAGGCAGAGCTCTTTCAAAAATTAGCTTTAAAAAATCCTGTTCATATTTTAGAGCCTCAAACAGATTGGAGTCTTCGTTATCATAAAACTTTAAATAGCTACTGGCTTTTAAAGGGAGAAAGTTTTCCCTTAATTGGAGAGGAAACACCTTTTCCGATTTTTTCATCACAACCTCAAACGTACTTAGAGGTCGAGCGTTATTCGACAATGGCTGCTGAGATAAAGGCTGTCATTGCAAAAATTCGGAAAAAACTTGATGAAGGGATTTTGCCGCAACAAATTGGTATTCTCGCTCCTGATATAGAAGTTTATTGGCCTGTTTTATTTTCGTATTTGGAACAAGAGGGAATTCCTACTCAAAAAAATGCAGTGACTCGCCTTCAATCATTTCCAGATATCGATGCGTGGATGGCACGCTTGCGTTTGGCTATGGGTAAAGTGGCCTCACATGATCTCGAGCGAGCTAGTTATTCTGAAAATCCGCAGTTGAAATCTCTCAGCTTTGAAAAGTTTAAACGACTTTTTTCTATTATTTACGACAAAGAGGATTTATCGCGCTGGTCAGAAATGAAAGACCTTTTTCACCAAACGGTAGAACCCAATGATAGCATGCTTCTCAAAGAATTTATCTTTTGGTGTTCTTCATTTTGGCCAAATAATGATGAAACAGAAAGTCTTGCTCGAATTATTAAAAAAATTTTTCATGAGAGTGCGGCAACAACACGTCTTCCTACTTCTGGATGGATGGATTATTTAGAAAATATTGTAGCAAAAGAAGAGGTGACTGTTACTGAAGGTGTCAGTCAAGGAATTCACTGTTTGAATATTCAAGAGGCTGAGTGGGTTTCATTGTCAGCTCGATTTTTTATTGGTTTATCTGCAGATGCATTGAGATCTACAGAAAGTGTCGGCCTCTTGTTTTCTGATATCCAAAGCTTAGGTCAAGATTTAGGTTACTTTCTCTCTTGGCCAGATAAAGCACAAATGGAGTTTGAAACTCTTTGGCAATTACAAAAAAAGACGGAATTCACTCACATAAGTGTTTCGGCTTCAGACTTTTCAGGCAATGTCTTAGCTCCTTCCTTGGTATGGTTAATGACGGCCTTTCATGAGGGAAGGGATATTGAAACTTTATCAATTCCTGAATTGACCAGATGGGATGAAATTCAACGTGCAAAATTAAATGAGCTCGTTCAATTAAGAGCTTGGACTCCAGAGCATGCAGAAGTGTTAGAAGCGGCTATTCTTGAAGATCTTGGAGAAAAGGAACGCGAGAATTTTGCAAAAGATGTGTCATGGAGCTTGAGTGCTTCTCAAATTGAGAACTATCTTCAGTGTCCATTTAAGTTTGCAGCAGCAAAAATTTTTCAACTGAGTGATGAGCCAGAGTTAGATTTAGACATGGATCGGCTGACGCGTGGAAAAATGATACATAAGCTTTTTGAAAAACTGATTGTACAGCCTTTTGAAAAAAATATGTCGCAAAAGCAAATTGAAGATATTGTGGATTCGTTGCCAGAAGAGGCTGAGAGTATTTTAGCGGATAAAAGATTGTGGAGTGCCTCTCGAAAATTTTATATAGACTTAGCTCAACGGTTTTTGAAATTTGAAACCGACTGGCGTCAAGAGTTTCCTGAAACAGAAACAGTTGGGAAAGAATTAGATATTCAAGCATGGTGGAATCCTAAAACCAAGAGCTTAGAAAACCAAGACTCTTCAGGAGCCATTGCGTTTCGTGGACGTATTGATCGGGTAGATGCTGATGAGAAAGGTCACTATGTTGTCATTGATTACAAAAGTTCTGACACTTCTTTAAAAAACTATGACCAATGGGAAAAAGAAAAGGCACTGCAGTTAGGTTTGTATTCTATGGCTCTTGAGCAAGGGGCAACACCTCTACCTCAAGGAGAGGTTCTTGGAGCATTTTATTACTCTGCAAAAACGATGAATCGGGAAAAAGGATTTCGTTTAGAAGAAGGTGTTGGTCATTTATTTTCGGAGCATAAGAAGAGCCAAATTCAAGCGGAAACAAAAAAAGAACTTTATAAGAGTTTAAATAAAATGGTTGCAGAAAGTATTCATCAGATGTTGAGTGGTGAATTCCCTGCAAAACCAGATGATAAAAAAAATTGTGAAACTTGTCCATGGGATCAAATATGCCGAGCACCACATCTGAACTCTTAAATCAACATACCCTCGTAAGGGCAGGGGCTGGAGCGGGTAAGACAACACGTCTTATTGACGAAGTGATATTTAAAGCAAAATCGCACTATGAGCAATTTGGTCATTTTCCACGAATGGTTTTGACGACATTTACTCGAAAAGCCACTCAAGAAATCAAAGAACGTTTAATTCTTAAAGCTTGCGAGTTAAATGATCAAAAATTATTAGAATATTTATCATCCAATGTTTACCTGCAAATTTCCACACTCCATGGGGTGATGTCGTTATTTTTAAGAAGATATGGGCATTTAGTTCAACTAGATAATGGCTACACGATCATGACAGAAGAAGAGGCCACAAGAGAGGCAAGAATTCTTGTTCGTGATATGGCTATTAAAGACACTGAGCTCAGTGATATTTTAGCTTTATTTGGTGTGGCGCGCTTGACCTCTCTTTTTCAAAAAATGTCATCAGCTCGCTTAGAGCATCCTCATTTTCGCTCTCTTCAGCGTGAAGATTTTGAAATCTATTGGAAAGAGTTCTGGATCAATAAAGGAGCCAACATACAAAGGGTCTTAAAACAGGTCCAACAATCGACAAATGATGAAAAGTATGTGGATTATGTACAAATAATTGCTCAGGTGTTAAAAGACCTTATTGGCCTTTATAATTCACCATCAAAAGATGTGGATCTTCTTCTCGAAAGAATTCCCACGAAACCTCGATTTAATAAAAAAAATCCAAAAATTCCAGAAGATCTAGATAAATCACTTTCTGAAGCTGTGGCTGAATTAAAGAAACTTTGTCGTGGCCCTGAAGCACGAATTGTTCGTTGGGATGAGTTGACCTCAGTATTTTCTAAAATTGAAAAATACTCTCAAATTTTTCACGAACAGTATCTTGCAAAAAAGAAAACTCAAGGTCGCTTTGAAATGACGGATCTTGAAAATATCACTGTGGATATTTTAAGAACTCATGAGGGTTTGGCCTCAGCGTTTGCTTCGGACTTTGACTATTGGTTGATTGATGAATATCAAGATACAAGTCCCATTCAAGTGGAGTTACTTAAACTTCTTATTGGGGAGAAACCCACATTTGTCGTAGGAGATCCACAACAAAGTATTTATTTATTTCGAGGTGCTCGAGCGGAAGTCTTTCAACAAAAAGAAAAAGAAATGAAAGAATTGGGAACTCAACCAGAGTATAAAAAGAAAAACTGGAGATCTCGCCCTGAGCTTTTAGAATTTTTTAATCATCTTTTTACTTCAATAGACGAAGATTTTTTGGCCATGGAACCACGTGAGGCTGTTCAGTCGCCAGAGTCTGTTGTTGCTTATTTTTGTGAAACGCAAAAGCCAGATAAAGACAATGACGAAAAATCTCATTTTCATGCCATTGGAGAGCATATTTCACAGTTACTAGAAGCAGGGAGTTTACCAGAAGACATTTGTATTTTAGCGCGCACCCATGTTCAACTGACAGAAGTGGCTCATTATTTGCGTTTTCATGATTTTCCCACCCATGTACATGTAGCGAGTGGCTTTTACGAGCGAAGAGAAATTCTCGATGCGATGGCTCTTTTAAAATTTTTAGTGAATTCTCAAGACAACTTTAATTTGATTTTACTTTTAAGGTCACCCTGGTGTCGGGTGAGTGATAATGAGTTAGCTCATTTTTTATCAAAATGCCGGCGTGAAAACTTTTGGGGTCAAATAGAGTCTTCTCAAAACTTTCAACAACATCATGTGATTCAAAAACTCATAGCACTCAGACAATTGCGAAATAATATTGGAATTTCTGCATGTTTTGAAAAAGCTCTTATGGAATTTGGTTTTATCGACTTTTCTCATCATCATGATATTTCTGGTCGAAGAGAATCAAATATTTGGAAGCTTTTGACTCAGCTAAAGGAGGAGGAGAAAAAACCAGGATTTTCTTACTTACAATTTCTCAATCGCAGTTTTACAGAAATGGATACTGAAGCCGGTTCACAAGAGTCAGATGCTGTGGCATCTTTAGAGCCTCATCATATTCAACTAATGACAATTCATGCATCAAAGGGGTTACAGTTTCGACATGTGATTGTTCCTGATATTGGAAAAGGGGCACCTCCCACGAGAACAGCAGCCTTAGGAGTTGATGAAAGTCGACAAATTTGGACAATGCCATTGCCATTAGGAGAAAATGGTGAAAATGAGGGGTCCATTGTTGATCTTACATTGCGACTTAAAAGAAAGCAGCAAGAAGAAAAAGAGTCACTGAGAGTTTTTTATGTGGCAGCAACCAGAGCTAAAGACTCCATCTTTTTGAGTTGGGAGGAAGCTCCTAAAAAAGACAGTTGGAGAGAGAAATTGCCTTTTCTCTTTTCTGAAGGGACTCATCAAGAAAAATATTTTTCTTATGTATTCCGTCGTGGTCCATTTCAAGAATGTTTTTATAAAAGCAAAGAGATAATATCTTCATCGGTGAGGGCATTGTATTCAAAAGAATTCAGTCCACAATTTGAGAAAAAATCAGTCACAGCCCTTATCAGTACAGGATCAAATAAAAAAGTCAGGACCCTAACTCAGTTGATCCCAGAACGTATTAAAAAAACAGCAGATGGAACTGCAGTTCATCGTATGATGGAAATCCTTCATTCCAACTGGAACTTTTTATTTGAAGAGGTGGCAAAAGATTGGTTCGGAGATAATGCCAAAGAAATGGTTGAGGCTGTTCATTGGGTGAAAGATTTAAAAGAGCCACCAATGAAAACGTTGATTCAAAATGGATATGTTGAGTGGGGCTACCAAATGGTGAAAGAGAATCTTCTTCTTGAGGGACAAGTCGACTTGTGGGGAGAGGTGGATGGTACGGTTTGGATTATCGATTATAAAACGGGAAGTCAAAAATATGAAGCCCAAGCCTTTCAACAGTTACAAATTTATGCAGAGGCGATTAAAGCATACACAGAGGCAAAAGATATTCGCCTCTGTGTGATTTATCCGTTGGATAAAACTGTAAAGGTTCGAGAGTAGAAAGGTGTGGACTTCATTTTAAATGAATGCATATCGAACTCGTCCAAAGACGAGAAAATTTTGCCAATCTTTTTTGCGCGTTTTGGTGGGGAGATGTTCAATTAGAAAATTATTCTTTTATTATCGACGCTCTGGAAAAGTAAATTCGGCAGATCCTAAAGATGAAGTAAGAACAACTTTTGTTGAATGAGACTCAATTGCTGTCATTGGAATCTGAAACTCAACATAGTAGGGTGTATGAAATCGCTCTAAATAGGGATACAACTCTTTTAATTCCACATATTTTTCTGCAGCTTTTTTCACTTTTCCTTCGTAGCGATTGCCATCATGTTCAAGATAAATTTTCCAAATACTTTTTGGCTTACTAAGGTCATCATAGTCATTTTCAGGCGCAAAAAAAGCTAAAAATATTTTTGCTGTTGAGGACATTTCTTGAAACATTTTTTCACGCTCTTGTCTTGATTTATCAAGATCCCACTGCAAAAAGTGTCCCCTTCGCTGAAGAGCAAGTGTTTGAACCTCTGAGTTGAGCCAAGTGACTTCTGCTTGGAAAGTATTGTGAAACCCAGAGTATTTTTTTTCTTCTTTTGTATAGCGTTCAAGAGTTGGATAATAATCACCGTTTGCAACAGGCCCTACAATATTAGTTCCGGTATTAATAGGAGCGTGACTACAACTAGCTAAGATAAGAGTCATGGCGATAAGGTTCACTTTGCGGAAACATATCATTTTAAGGTCCTTAAAAAAGTTTTTAAATCTTTGAAGCATAAATCTTGTTCGATATCATTAAATATTTCGTGATAACTTTCGGCGTAAACCTCTATTTTTTTGTTTTCAGAAGCAATAGCTTGAAAGAGTTCTTTGCTTTTTGTTGTGCTTACAATTCGATCATGGCCAGCAAGTTGAAAAATAAGAGGAAGTTGAATATTTTCAGCATTTTCAAAAACAAAATCAAAATTTTTCATCATACCTAAGTAGATAGCAGCACATACCTTATCGTGGCGAAAGCTATCACTTTCGTATTCAGCTAATTTTTCTGAAATATGGGTGAGATCTCGGTATTCAATTTCATTATAAAGAGTCAGAGTTGGAAGCCACTTATTTGAAAATCGTGCGAGC
>JAGRAB010000021.1:0-2465 GCA_020435085.1 Bdellovibrionales bacterium
CAGGAGTCGCTACAATAAAGTCGGCCCCTTGTTTTATTTGTTCAATTTGACGATCATAAGAAGTTCCGCCAAAAACAGCTGCCGATTTGAGCTCACCACCAGGGCACAGTTCACGCACATTCGAACAGACTTGATCTGCTAGCTCTCTTGTTGGAACTAAGACCAAAATAAAATTATTTTTATTGTACCTAGAAAATCCTCGGCCTTGAGCTGTTATCATATCAGAATCAGATTCTATATTGCCTTGTTCTCCCGAAGGTTGAGGGTCACTGTTCAAAGTCTTTTCATCGCTAACAATTTCATCTGATTTTAAAATTCGGTCCATAAGAGGAAGAAGAAAGGCCGCTGTTTTTCCAGTGCCTGTTTGAGCTAATCCCGCAACATCACGCCCTGCTAAAATATGAGGAATCGCCGCATTTTGAATATCAGTACATTCCGTAAAACCCAGTTTTTCAATGCCAGCAATAAGAGCTGGGTGCAGATCAAATTCAGTAAATTTCACAGGTCCCTTTCAATCTTTCGACGCACTACATTAATTGCGACGACTCTTCAAAATACATCTCTGGTTGGTCATCTGTCAAAGTGGATTCCGTCAGGGTGAATTCTTGTCCAAAAAATCTTTAAGAATGCGAGTGAATTCAGCTACCTGATCAAAGTGTACCCAATGCCCAGATTGTGCCACTTCGACCCCTAAAATATCTGGTCGCCGCGTAAGAATTTGTTGAAAAATATCCCTATCAAGATCTTCTGAAAACTCGCCTCGAACCCAAAGCGTTGGGCATTGCAGCTTTTCCACCTCTACCCAACGCTCTTTTCGATGTCCCTCCTGAAGACTTTCAAGGACTCCATTGAGAGAAAATCTCCAGTCAGCAGTTCCGTCAGGCTGTTCTTGAATATTTGTGTAAAAATAATTTGCCAGTGTTACGGCGTTGTCCTTACCCATTAACCGCTTTGGAAAATCTTCTTCAAAAAATCTCTTTGCTTCCAGGCGGCTTGAAAAGGGCACTGGGACTAAATTTAAAAGCCGCTGAATTCGTGACACACCGGCTTCAGAAGCATCAGGTCCAATATCTTCAACAACTAAACACTGCACTCTCTCAGGGTGGTTTGCTGCAAAAACAAGAGCATTTCTCCCACCCATACTGTGCCCTACAAGGGCGATTTTCTTCCACCCCAACTCATCAAGAATCTGGAGAAGGTCTTCAGCATAGTCTTCAGGTCGATATCCACTTGTAGGGTGAAAAGAACGCCCATGTCCCCGTTGGTCATAAAGAAGAATACGGTACTTATCTTGAAGTGAAGAGGTCACTTTTCTCCAATTCGCCCCTGACCCCAGGAGACCATGGAGAAAAACAAGCCGAGGTCCTTCTTCTGGCCCCATGATCTGATAGTGGAAATTCTCCAAATAACTCATTTCTTCGCCCTCTCTTTATTGACCCGACCGCCTCATAAAGTCATATTTACACTCTATGTCTCAAGTCAAGCAACCGAGATTACACCCAAGATGGATCGACTCCCATGCCTATGGCATTGTGAAGGCCCTTCAGAAGAAAGATTTTGAAACATACCTTGTCGGTGGATGTGTTCGCGATCTTTTACTAGGAATCATTCCTAAAGATTTTGATATCGCCACGACCGCACATCCAGATGAAGTCAAAGGAATCATTTACAAGTCATATGTCATTGGAAAAAGATTTCGACTCGTTCTTGTTAAAAGAGAGGAGCAACAGTTTGAAGTTGCTACATTTCGAAAAGATTTAAAAACATTCGAAGGAAGTGATGAGGACTTACCTACTGGCGACAATCTTTTTGGTACAGCCGAAGAAGACGCAAACCGTAGAGATTTTACTATTAATGCACTTTTTTATGATCCGATCAAAAATGAACTTCTTGATTACCCTGGCGGGTTAACAGATTTAAAGAGCGGATGGATTCGAATGATTGGTGATCCCACTGAACGATTAATTGAAGATCCCATTCGCATTTTACGAGCTCTTCGATTGGCTCATAAAATTGGTTTCTCTATCGAACCTAGTTTAAAAGCTGCAATGAAACAACAATCGTTGACGCTTGCCACTGCCGCTCTCCCAAGAAAGCGCGAAGAATTTTTAAAATTACTTCGTCTTTCTGACCCAGCTCTAGCTTTTATGGAAGCCTTTGATTTAGATATATTAAAATTTGCAAGCCCCACTCGGGCCACTGTTTTTGAAAATGATACTTCTTCAGAAATATTTCTTCGCTACTTACAAGGAACTCACGATAAGGTATTAGATAAATCAAGCCCTGTAGAACTTTTTGGTGTTCTTATTCTTGCTTACTTAAGAGCAAAATTAATGGGAGACCCTTCACAACCATTAAAGGCCAAAGATTTACACTTTAATAACCCCCTACTCACTCTTATGAAAGATGAACTTGGCATTTTTAAATATGAACAAAGCCAAATTATCAAAGCTATTCAATTGCAA
>JAGRAB010000021.1:2573-7751 GCA_020435085.1 Bdellovibrionales bacterium
AGAGATTTTACCATTCCTGCCAATGATTGGAATTTTTGGCTCCAGCACTATTGGCGTGTTTTACCCCAACTTGAGTCCACAAGAGCTGATCGTAAAAGCCAACAACGCCCACGTGGAAAACGGCCCAAACGCTTGAAAAGGGACCAAAGTAACCCTAAAGTGCCACAAGAAAGCATTGCTGGACAGAACTTAAGAGAAGAGGGATAATAAACTTATTATACGGAGGCCAATTATGAGTCCATCACTATGGCAAATTCTCATTGTAGTTGGAATTTTTGTTTTACTTTTTATGGGACCTAAGCGGTTACCAGCAGCCTTAAAATCACTCGGCGAAGGTATTCGAGATTTTAAAAAAGGTCTCGATGGAGACGAAATCGATGTCACTGATTCTGTCAAACGCCAACAAATGGCAGATAAAGAAAAAGAAGCCGCTGCCCAAAAGCAAAAAGAAAAAGAAACCACCTAATAAAAAGAAACTGGCCCCCTTAATTGCGGATTTTGAATACCTACCGTCTCGAAGAGTTGTGTAATTCCAACGAGTTCTCATGCTCGTTGGTGTTTCTCGAAAACTTTGTTTTCGAGAAAGCCATCCGATCACCAAAGTTTATTAGTAAATCAAGACATCTAGAGGATGGAGGGATAAGATCTTCCGCAATTAAGGGGGCCAGTTTCAACCTTAATCCACCAAGCTCTGGGCTGCTTTCACAATAGCACGAGCATCTAAGCCATGTTTTCTATAAAGCTCAATAGCGTTGTAAGCACTTTGACCGAATTGTTCTTTGACACCAAGGCATCGAACCTTCACAGGGACCTCATTACAAACCAATTCTTGCAAAAGAAGGGCTCCCATTCCGCCTTTGAGTTGATGATCTTCGACTGTTACTAAACGTCCACCTGTTTTTTCTAAACATGTTTGAAGTGTTTCAACATCTGGTCGATTGATAATGGATGGATTCACAACAATAGCCCCCTGGCCGCCATCCTTTAAAGTTCTTGCTGCAGCTATTGCTTGGTGAATTAAAGAGCCCGCTGCAACAATAGTCACTGCATTTTCTTTTTCTTCAGATGTATCAAAAACAATTTGTGCTCGCCCCATCTGATATTGAATATTCTCTGATAAAATAGTTGGGACAAAGTTTTCTCGCCCCAAAAAGAAGATAGATGTATGGGGCACTTCTCCATTTTTTCGTTTTCTATAAAATGTATCCACAGCCTGTCCCACTAAGGCATCGGCTTCTTCACTTGTCGTCAGACAATAAACATCGACATGCGGAATACTGCTTGTCATTGAAAAGTAAGTGAGTGCCTGATGAGAAGCTCCATCAGCAGCATCTTGAAAGCCCGCATGTGAAAAAATCGCAATCACCGGTGCCTCTGATAAAGAGGCCATTGTCATTGGCAAAGCCCCTTTTGTAACTCCAAATTGAGAAAACGTATCTACAATGGGAATAAACCCTTGTTTTGAAAGCCCCGCAGCCACACTTATCATATTACTTTCTGCAACACCTATATCTTGAGAGCTTTCAGGAAATTTCTTTTGAAAGTCTGCAACCCCGGTAGAGCCAGGAAGATCTGAAGAAATAGAAACAATTGGTAAACCTTCTTGTTTTTTTCGAATTAATGCCGAGGCAACGCCCACCTGTATTTTTTCTGTTTTTTGCCCACTTGAACCCGATGATTTTTTCTTATTTTCAAGTTCTACCAATTCCCCAATCCAACGAATGAACTCTTGTGGTATTTTTTCATCACCATAAATTTCTTGTAAGAAGGCAGAAAGTTCTTCGGCCTTCTTTAATGGGAACCCGTGTCCGCCAGAAGATGACTCTGCTGTTTTTTGAACCCCATAGCCTTTGATTGTTTTTGCATGAATAGCCACTGGTTGTTGAGGTTGATTCAAAACTAAATGGCGTGCTTTTTCAAAAGTCTTATAGCATGCTTCTAAATCATGGGCATGATCCAGCGATAAAACATTCCACCCCAAAGCTGTTAAAGACTTAAATGTGGGATTCATTGAATACGAGTCGCTATCAATACGACCAGAGAGTTTTGTATTGTTATCACTGATAATTAAAATAAATGGAGCGAGCTTCCCCTTTGCTGCAAAGCCAGGAATGGCACTCAACGCTTCTTTAGCTTCTCCTTCCATACATGCCCCATCAGAAATAGCAGCAACTGTGACGCGCTTGATACCCGCCCATGCATCAGCCATTGCTAAACCTTGAGCCTGCGGCAAACTTGAACCCAAAGGGCCATTAGAAAGATACACGCCCTGCGGAAAAAGGTGAGATTCACCATGTCCAGTAAGTACAGAGTCAATAGATCGAAATCCTTTTAACTTTTCGATGGTTAAATCGGCATAATTGTAAATGGCCTTCAGAGCATATAATCCATTTTCACAGTGTCCCGCATCGTTCACAAAATGATAAAGATCTGTCCATGGTTTTGCTTGCGCTTGCGAATCTAAAAACATAGCTCCGTGAGCTGCTGCCATTAATTCCGCAAAAGCCGAAGGGCCACCCCAGTGAGATGCCGCTCCCCCAATGACTGCGGCCATATCCATAAGAGCCACTAATGCTCGCGTCGCTTTTGGATCCGCAAGAACCACCTCTTCACCTTGTGTATTTTTGACTGTCACTGAATATTTTGGAGGTTGTGTTGGTGTTGGTGCGAGAAGAGTTTTCATTGAAATGGGTTGAATCACTTGGGACATGCCTAGACTCCTGTAGAGTTATGGGTTCTTTTCTAGTCTTGATGTGACTTTGCGTCAAGGACTTCTCCAATAGACCTTTAGAGCGAACTTCCCTATTCTATTCAGAATGGAAATGTCAGAAATAAAACAAATTGTAAAAGCCGAAATTCACTCTCACCTCGAACTCTGCCTTCGCCCTGCAACAATCAAAGAGCTCGCTCCACAGTTTGGAATTGAATTGCCTAATGAACAAACATTTCGAGATCGCTTTATTATTGATGAGCCTATGAAAGATTTAGGCTCAGTTCTTAATAAATTCTTAGATACACAAAAGCTTCTTGCCTCTGAAGAAATTCTTGAACGGATCACATATGAAGCTTGTGAGGATGCCTATAAAATTTCAAATACAAAAATTCTAGAACTTCGATATGCACCAACTTTTGTGCAGCAAGGGCATGAGAATCTTAATTTTGAAAAAATTCATGCTGCCATTGTAAAAGGAATGAAAAAAGCCGAGGCCGATTTTGATATGGCTGTTGGTCTTATTTGTATCATTCAACGGATTCTCCCTGTTAAAGAAGCAGAAGCAGTAACTGACTTTGCAATAGATCACAAAGAAACTTTTGTTGGTTTAGACCTTGCCGACAACGAGGTTGGATTTGACTCTAAACCATTTGCACCATTTTTCTTAAGAGCTAAGAAAGCAGGCCTAGGCATTACTGTTCACAGTGGCGAGGCCGATGTACCAAAAGCTCCTCGCTATGTACAAGATGCGATTGAGTATTTGGGAGCTGATCGTATTGGTCATGGTGTTCAAATTTATCGTGATGAAAAAATGATGAGTTATGTAAAAGAAAAGCAAATTCCCCTAGAGCTTTGCCCAACAAGTAACTGGCTCACTTCAGCGATTTCCACAAAAGAAGCCCATCCTTTCAAGCAACTTTATGATTTTGGGATCATGACCACCATCAACACAGATGATGGTGGTATTTTTGATGTGAATTTGAATCAAGAATATGAACTTCTTCATCGGTTGCACGGCCTTGATCGCAGCGATCTTGAACACTGTGCTGATTATGCGGCTAAAGTGAGTTTTATCTCTCCAGAGAAAAAACAAAAAGTTTGGCCACGAAAACTTTAAACCAGTCGGCCATTTTCAATACGAACGCGAGAACTTGCTAAGGCTTTTACATCCTCTTCGTCATGAGTGACTAATAATGTTGGCACTGAGTGTTTGCAAATGACTTCGGCGACAAGCTGTCTTGCTTGCATTTTTAATTCTGCATCTAAATTTGAAAATGGCTCATCTAAAAATAAAAATCGTGGCTGTCCGATAAGAGCTCTCGCCAAAGCGGTTCGTTGTTTTTCGCCCCCTGAGAGTCGAAAACCTTTGGTATCAAGACATTTATTTAAATGAAGTTGCTCAATGAGTTCTTTAAATCTTGACTCTAAAATGGCAGCATCGACGTTTCTGGCTTTCCCTGCAAAAAGAATATTTTCTCGTGCTGTCATGTGTGGAAAAATCTCATAAGACTGAAAAACAACACCCAAGCGTTTTTCACTTAAAGGGAGTTTGGCAAGATCCACGCCTTGCATCTCCCAACTTAAACTTGGACATGGCTCAAGCCCAATCAATAAGCGAAAGACTGATGTTTTTCCCGCACCCGATGGACCCCAAAGGGCGGTCACACCTTGATCGGGCAATTCCCAACGGGGAATTTCAATTTTAAAATCGCCATAATCACGAATAAGATTTTTGACTAATGACATTTCCTACTATTCCTAAAATCCAAAACAAAATAAAACCGAAAATCATAATAATCAACGCAACAACCGATGCCAGTTCCAGCTGATAGCTTCCTAATAAATTTTCTGTCAAACTCCCTAATGTATTTTGTCCAAACCCTAAAATCGAAATCACTGCAAAATCTCCAACAACCCAAAGCCCTGCCACCCCACAAAGCCAAAATAAATCTTTTGCAAATTGTGGAAAAATGATTTTTTTAAAAATTTCCCATCGATTGGCTCCCAAAACCTGAGCCGTCATAAATTGTCGGTGGAGACCTTGTAATACGCCAGCGGCTCGCCATCGATAAAGACTTGGAAAAAAAATAAAAGCCAAAGCTAAGCTAATTTTTAGTTCAGAATAAATACCTCCATTGGGTAATACAGACCACAATGCGAAACCAACAAGAACTGGGCTTGGAGCCAAATATCCCGTTAAAAACCAATGAATGCGAGACTGGGGGCCACTGATTGCAACCCAACAAAAAAGTAAAAATAAAAATATAAGGCTGTATGCTGTAATTTTCAAAGTTCCCAAAAAACTTTGCCAAAACTCCATTGTAAAGCTCTTGACATTTACATGCCAAACATGAACTCCTTGCTCCACTCCCCAAAGCAATCCAATAAAAGTCATGCCAGTAAATAAGAGTAACGGTAAAATTCCACCAAGAACTCCAAAAGCAGAGGTTCGAGACCAAGCCTCT
>JAGRAB010000236.1 GCA_020435085.1 Bdellovibrionales bacterium
AAATCTGCTCACTCCATTAAGTCTTAAAGTACGTTTAGCTCGAATTCGTTATGAGGATATCAAAATGACTCAACAACCAGCCCTCACTCGGTATGCTTTTTTTATCGAAGATGGTAGTGATGCAGCTAAACGTTTAGACCTTAAAAGGGACAAACAGGCCGGACTGGATTACACTCAATTTGAGAAAAAGTCGTTTGCAAAAACTGTTTTATTTGCATTTATGATTGGTCATGGCGATTGGAGAATTGATGAAATAGGGCGGCCTTACAATTCAAAAGCTTATCGAGGCGTCAATAATGAACTTTTCTTGGTGCTGTACGATTTTGATCGGACTGAAATTATGGGAGATGGAAGGTCACCATTTTTGGGTTTAAGAGCGGGCGTCCCTGGTTATACTCGCATTCCTCCCGGCATTCCCTCCGAGTACTTCGGTATTTCACCTGATGATCTTGAAAGGCTGAGAATCGAAGAAATGAAGGTGAAAGAAAAATTGTTTTGTTTAACGGATGAAGAGATCCGGGAACTCATCGCTCATTTTGTTTCTTTTAAAGGGAAGGCTCTCGGACTTTTTGCCAATGATCCCATTTTAAAGACAAAGCTAAAAAATCATTCTCTCAGTGTACTCACAGACTTTTTCACTCTGCTTGAGCATCCAAAAGAGGAGCTTCCGTTCTTAAAATCTACCTGCGCGTCGCATTAGTGATTTAGTGCATTTAAATAATAACCTATGGATCGAAATCATTGAGGGCGAAAGCAACAGAGTCCGAGAAGATGATTTATATCCGCTCATCTTCAGGAGGAAGAGACACATACTTTTCGAACAGCTATTGCTCTGCAAGGCCGAAAAACTAAATTACAAATTTTCATTCTCCTAGGACTGTGTTTTGCCCTAATATCATGTGAGTCTACCCATCCAAAGTATTACAATGGCAGGAATTTAGACGAGCCATTTCGATCAGAAGAGGTGTCTCAAAAAGGCACTCCCACGACCTATATATCTTCCATGAAAAAAGAGACCCAGCTGACAGGAAAAAACTTTTATTTGAATACTTTATTTTCCACAGACCTGGTTTCTGCGAAAACCTTGGATGAAATAAAAAAAACACTCACTGAAACCTTGATTTCGAAAGGTTACAAATCTGTGGGTTCAGCACGGAAGAGTCACCTTTCGATCTATTTGAAAACCTTCCAAGAAAAGGTTTACTCTCCCAACATAAGGGAAGCTTTCAAAGCCATGGGAATTGACAAAGACATCGCACAAAATTCCTCTGGTACTAAGTATCGACACACCATTGTCCAAAATGGCAAGGTGGTCTTTACTCTCCTGCTCAAAAAGCCGGAATCCAAAAGGGCGATCAAATTTTGGCCATCGATTCCCATAGCCCGGATCAGGAAGTTGAAGCGTCTGTTTATTTAGCTAGTACAAAAATTCCTATGAAGTTAAAGCGCAAAGATAAGATCCTGCGAATTTCTCTATCTCCTGCATTGGTCTGTGATTGATACTTTGAATTTCAGCAACAGTCTCAATTGAGGCTCTGTAATATAATACAGCGAGTTCTCATGACTCCTAAATCGTATTATGGCAGGAAGAGCATCACACCTGGGCTCTTCCTACCCAAAACTAGTTGAGAAAGTTAAAAGTTAGGGGCGTATTTATCAGAGAGAAGCCAAAGCTTTCCATATTTAAAGTAAACCCTTAGTAAATTATTATTTAGTTCGTCCTGAACTAATTTTGTCATTTGAATTCGGTCTGAACAAATTTTGGGGTCGGTACTTCTTGCGATGGAGGTGAAGGCTTGAAGCTCAGTTCCTTCTGCGTCCTGTGCTGTAACAGAGACACTGACATTGCAACTGTCAAATTCATAGAAAAAACCAGAATATCTAGTAAGAGTTGCAGGCTCAATCATTGAAAATAATGTTTCTGCTTGGTTGTCAGATGACTGTTGTGACTGTTGCAAAGTCGTTGGTATCAGTTTGTTTGGGGAAAAATTGAGGTGGTTAGGAATACCGCAATAGCCGAACGAGCAGTAACTGATATCCATTCCGACCACTATCTTTACTACTTCGATTCCGTCCTCTGCTGATACCCGACCATGAATTGGACTCAGTTTCATTGTCGCCGCAATTGAAGATATGGGCATCACCGCGAATAGAGCCATGACTCCAAGTGCTTTCATTTTATTTAACTTAAGTAGGTTTTTCATAATGTCTCCTTTAACCAGTTATTTAGTTCGAGCTAATATTGCATAGCGTCAATAAATTGAATAGGTTAATTTACTTTAAAAATTTAAATTATATTAAGTTTTACTTTAATAAAGTCGATAGGAGTCTGAAATTATGAAAGAAAATATATTTTCATTTCAGTCGTATAAGGCCTATTTAAACCACAAATCGGGTGCATTAGACACCAAGAAGGGGGTCAAATCAGCCCTCGCCAAGTCACTTGGATGCCAGCCGACCTATATTTCACAGGTCCTGCATGGCAATGCTCATTTGAGT
>JAGRAB010000237.1 GCA_020435085.1 Bdellovibrionales bacterium
TTTCTTTTTGCTCATCACCCATAGAGCCCGAAACGTCCATCATATAAATAACAACCGCATTAGCCTGAGGCTTTACCGTTGTTTTAGGTTTTCTGTAACGAATATCTCTTTTAATTGGTACAACAATAGGATCGTGCGGATCATATGTGCCACTGGCGAGCTGTCGCTTCAAAGCCTCTTTATAAGATTCTTTAAAGTTTCTCAAGCTATCGGGGCCGACAGGGCCTCTTCCGGTATACCGGTTTTGTAAGGTTTCGACGTTTTTGTTTCCACGCGGCTCGATTTTAGGCAGCTCCAACTGCTCTCCTAAAATGTCTGCCAACTCTTCAAGAGTCACGTCTACCTCAAGAACATGTTGGCCAGGGCTATCTCCTGCCTGGCCAGAGCCCGGCTGTTGCTCGCCCTCAACACCATCTCCTGGTTTGCCATCTCCTTGACCAACACCACCGGATTGTTTTTTTCCGTATTTAAAACGAGGGGTTTCTATTTGAGGAACAGGAATTTTGACGTATTCGTTTTCACGCTTACCGATCATTTCTCCTTGGGTCACATATTTTTTAAAGTTCTGCTTTATGCGACCTCGGATAATATCTTTAAATCTTCTGTGATCCTCAAGTATTCCCATTATTTTTTATCTTTCACATCTCCACGCGCAAAAATAGAAGCCACATAATGTAAAACATCAGTCGCTGAGATCTCGTCATATCCGAAATCTTTAATCAAGCGAGTTTTTACAATATCAATTTTTTCTTGCGTGTCCTTATCTGTTACAGATGTTACTAGAGACGTTAGTTTAATTGAATCTTTTTGATCTTCAAAAAGCTTTAGTTCTAAAGCCTTATGGAGTCTTTCATTTGTTTTATAATCAAACTTTTTTCCATCCAAAGAAATCGCGCCAATGTAATTCATAATCTCTCTGCGGAAATCATCTTTTCGAGAGTCAGGAATTTCAATTTTTTCCTCAATCGATCGCATGAGTCTTTCATCTGGCTCTTCATCCGCACCAGTAAACTGATTACGAACTTTTTCTTTTTGGGTATAGGCTTTAACATTATCAATGTAGTTCCCACAAAGTCGATGAAGAGCACTCTCATCAGCAGAAATCGCTCTTTGAACTTCGCCTTTAATGATCTCTTCATACTCTTGTTTAACAACACCCAAAAGCTCTTTGTAATCTTGCTTTTGTTCTTCATTACCAATAAGTGAGTGATGCTTTAACCCACCCTCTAACTCTTTAATGACCATGAATGGATTGACCGAGCCACGGTTGCGCTGCTGAGCCTGAACAATCGAGTTAGAAAGTTTATCTTGAATATATCGAGGCGAAATTCCTTCTAGCCCCTCTCTTCTTGCTTCTTTACGAAGCTCTTTAATATTGTCTTCTGTATAGTTTGGTAAAGATTTTCCATTGTAAAGCTTGAGCTTTTGTAGTCGCGTCAGATTCGCTTTTTTTGGTTTTTCCAAACGAGTCAATATCGCCCACATACTTGCCATTTCAATCGTGTGAGGGGCAATACTCACACCTCGAAGAATACGACTATTAAAGTCTTTTTTATAAATATTAATTTCATCTTTTAGTTTTGTTATATACGGGATATCAATTTTAACAGTTCTATCTCTAAGGGCTTCCATAAACTCATTGTCTTGAAGTTTACGATACTCTGGCTCATTGGTATGGCCAATAATCACTTCATCAATCATGGTTTGAGCAAATTTCTTTGGTTTGATTCTATGTTCTTGCGAAGCTCCAAGAAGATCGTATAAGAAAGCCACATCCAGTTTTAGAACCTCGACAAACTCAATCATTCCCCGATTGGCAACGTTAAACTCTCCATCAAAATTAAAAGCACGTGGATCAGAGTCCGACCCATATTCTGCGATTTTTCGATAGTTCAAGTCACCTGTAAGTTCGGTACTGTCTTGGTTCTTTTCGTCTTTCGGTTGAAAGGTCCCAATACCAATACGATCGGCCTCACTGAGCACAAGGCGTTTGACGCGAACGTGCTCCAGCACTCGATTCACATCACCATTATAAGCTTCAAGGAGTTTTGAAAAGAAATAGCGGCTGGGCGGACAGAGCTCACCAACAATGTTCACACGAAATTCGCCTTTGGCTCCGCGATTGAGTTCCTCACAAATTCTCTCTCGCATTTCTATTGGAATAAGTAACATGGGATCTTCATGCATAGGGCTCGGAAAAACCCGAATACCTTTTCCAAAAATATCTTCAAACTTTCCCTCTTCATCGACCCATTCAAATGTGTAAAGAGCCCCTTGATCCGTACGAGAGTATTTCTCAACACCGGCTTTCAGCTGACGGCAGATTGTTGATTTTGCTGAGCCCACGGGGCCATGAAGAAGTATCACACGTTTTTCAGTTCCGTAACCATAAGCGGCAGAACGGAGAACATTAACAAGTTTCATGAGCGGAATATCTGCTCCATACACAGCATCTTTTCCATTATTTTCTTCGTCATCAAAAAAATTATAATGAACCACATGTTTTTTTACGTCGACATACTCGCGCGTTCCTTTTTCCATAATCATGTCGTACATTCGTTGAAACGCATTACGCGTGACTTTCGGGTTTTGCCTGACTATTTCAAGATAGTCTGAAAACGACCCTGACCATGTGAGATCTTTATACCCACTCGAAGTTTGCATTTGTGATATGAGATCTCTGATAGTATTGCCCGAATCCATAGACAGCCCCCTATTTGGTTCTCTTTTTTAAGGAAAGACATTGCACCTTTCCTTTCTCTATTATGCCCCAGAAAGAGAATGTTCTCCAATTTTTCCCATATTTTTTTAAAATAAGATTTATTAAAAAACTATTAACCGAGATCTCGACGAAGCGACAGTGATTTAAATTGGATCACAGCTTAAAAACAAAGATACTGCCAGTACAAATCACCGAATTCTAGCATGAGTAAAAGAAGCCTTGGGCACTCTCAATTCTGTCCAAAAGTCTAGCTTTGGTGTCTTATAATTTGAATTGATATCAAAATGAAACGTATGACTTTGGTCGAGAGCTCATTCAAATCTTCTGAAACGAGCTTTTCTGCCTGACCTTCCCATCATATCTAGACAATATAATAGTTTTAAACCAAAGATGACCACATGATGGATGTTTTTTTATAAACTTAATAAACTGTAATTGTATGATTTACTCGAAAGGAAAATACATGTTTTCTCTCTCAAAATTTCTTTTAATTGCAATCGGTTTTTTCACGCTTTCTGCAGGTGCAGATTTATCCTTACCCTCGCTATATGTCGACTCTAATACTGGAGAAGTTTCATCTGTCGAGCCGGGCAAATGGAATATTGATTCGAAAACACGCGGAGAAGAAATCGTCAGCAAATATCGCCAATCTGCACCCGTAACGTCTACTTCCGCCGATGGTTTCATCACTCAAGTTCTTGGTGCAGCTGATGTGGGTCTTTATTCTAAAGACAAATCCCCCCAAAGACTCACCCGGGTTTCATACATATCCACCCACAAAGAGGGGTTTATGGGCATAGACAAAGATTTCAATTACATCGCAAAGGTCGAAAACATTGAATATCAAGCTGGTAAAAAAAGCAGTGTCAGTGCTTGTAGCTCGCTTAACAAAGAAAAGGCGTGTGTTACCGTAACAGCTAACTTATGTCAGCGCACCGTTGACCAGCTCAATGTTCAACGAGGAAAACTTGGCAAATCTCCTTATAAATCTTGGTCAGAGATCAGCCAAGAGTATTCATTCTGTAGCACATTTCAAACCAAACTCACCCCAGAAGTTATTAACGAACTCAAAGGCGCCGAAAAGACGGCTCAAACAAATATCAAATCGACTTATTCCGATCTCAAAAGAAATTTGCCTAAATTTCAATTTGACGCCACCTCTCGATTTTTTACAAAGCCTGCACCTTCTGAGGGATTCTTAAGTCCGTTAATAGAAGGTTGCGCCAATCACTTTCCAAGTGCAATCGTTGCTGAAGCTCAAAAACCAAGTTCAAGGGCAAAAAAAGAGGGAGCTCGATAGCTCTCCCTTGTCTTAATTTATCATCTTATCGCACTCGGTATTTTTGAAAAGACTTTGGAACTTTAAGAGAAAATACCGAGTCTGCGTGAGGTGTGAAGCTTGAAATATTCATTTGAATTTCTGCTTTGCTATGTTCAATAAAAATCGCTTTTCTTCGACCTTTGCGATCTTTCCAGGTGATTTTTAATTGGTCTTGAAGGTTTTTACATTCTAATAAGAATCCGATTTTATCTTTTATACAGCTCCAATTTTTATCAGTCATCGCCTCATCAAAAAGAAGATTAAAAAACAATTTTGGATCTATCGGCACCGAAAGTATCGGGCCAAGTACACGGTCGCTAGACGCTCCCTCATAATAAGCTTTTTGTCGAAACAAGAGATATTGCACTTGATCGCCGTTGAGAACAAGGCTTGCCACTGGTGTTCCCATCGCTGCCGTTACGTCCATTCTTAAACTCTTATTTTTAATAGCCTGGATGTCGACATTTACAATGAAAGATTTTGACTTCACTTTGTCTTTTATTAAAACTTTTGATCCCCATTGTCCCTCGTTATATTCGGCATAATCGGTAGGGATCATTTGGCAGGCCGTTGTGAAAAAAATCACCAAAACACTAAAAATCACCAATCGAACCATCATCCTATGTTCCTTTTTATTTTGATCAGAAAAGCTTTAAAGGCTTCTCATATCATTTCTATTTTATAGGTGAAAGAAGCTCTGCTTCAAAAAAGTATGCCCCCTTTAACTCAAGGGGGCATAAAAACAAAGGGCTAAGCAGTGCGGGTGTTTCGGAGGAAACTAAGACATTAAGGGGGGGTGTCTTATAGGCACTTGCTTTAAGGGGAAGCAAAAAGGTATTTTGAGGATCCCCACTGCTTAGTCTATTAAAACAACAAAAACGATCAAATCTCCTATTCTGGAGCCGGCGTCCTTACCCAGCTCCCGTCCATGAATTCAATATATAAAAGGAGAATTAAATGG
>JAGRAB010000238.1 GCA_020435085.1 Bdellovibrionales bacterium
TCATTAAAAACGACGGCCAACAGTTAAGCGAACGACTTCCTGGCTAGATCCAATTTTTATAGATCCCGTAGAAAAGCTTAATTGGTCAAATGATACCATGAATCCTGTAAAAAAAGTTTCGCCATTATAACCTAAAGCACCTGATAGATTCAATTTTGTGGAGTTATGGACAGAAGACTCTTCGTTGCCGTTAATTGTGTACTTCCTCTGCTGTATTCCCTTTCCAATCAGAACTGTGGGGTTGAGATAAAAATTATTATATACAAAAGAATATCCATATCCACCAAGAAGACTAAGAGTGTTAAAGTCTCCCCTCGAAATATTTGCATCTGCACCAAAATCTGATTGCACACTTACAGGAACCAGAGCCGATGCGGCTCGAAATGAATTATAATCAAAGTCTAGCCTGAGCAACCAAGAGCCACCGCTTTCTGTTTGTTGATCTGAGAAATTTGTTGTCGCCGCAACTGAAAATTCCTTTGGATGAAAAATATGAAGTAAGGATAACCCTCCGTTTAAAAATTTAAGATCTGATCTTTGAATATAAGGGTCGCTCGGGCCAAGCGTAGAATCTATGTAGTGTGAATTTTCAATATAAAAACCACTATATCTCGTATAGTACGTCGAAACGCGCCACTGTTTCCGACTACCAAAAAATTTAGAGAGGCGAATATCATCATAAGATGTTTTTCCCTTCTTTGCTTGCTCATCCGCTGTCTGATCTAGTTGAAATAAATAACTGAAAGAGTAGCCAAACGCTGAAACCATAAACCCGAGTGTCGCTAATAAGTTTGGCCGATAATCAATATGATTTTTGTTACTCTCATCATAAGGTTGAATACTAAACTTAAATCCAGGAGTTTCGGTAACTAAACCAAAAGCAAATTGATCTGAATGATCTTTAATTGAGCCATAACTCAAAGGTGAAATAAGGACTATATAAAGAAATATTAATTTTTTGAGGATCGAAAACCATTTTTTCATTTATAAAATGGTACTTCGATCCTCAGAGGCAGACAAGAGATGATCTTTAATTTTTTGGAATATTCTCAAACATATCAAGAATATACTTAGGTATCCCTTTTGTAAGTCCTGATCGACAAGCCGAAAGTAAAACATCTGAATTAAGATCAACAACATTTTCAGTCATTATCATTGGAAATCGACTTTCTGATACAGAAGGATCTTTGCTACTTGAAACAGCTGTTTCACCACTCCCAAAAAGAGAGTCCAAAACATTATCCGCCGCTTCAACAACTTTATCTTTTGCTGCAGATGCTTTATTTGAAACTAATTCTCCCAATACGCTTGGTGTTGGGCCTGTAAGAGCTAAATTAATCGCTGTTTGAAGTTTATTTGTTGTTGCTAAAACTGAGTAGCCAACTAATCGTGTCTGATTTTCATTAACCTTTTGTACTGCCCAAATATTAATAACATCTTTTACAAAGCGTGATGAAAAAATCATATCTTGATAAAAAACAGCAGTCGGAACAAATCCAAAAAATTCTGCATATCTTCCTAACTCATCATCTGTCACTTGTCCTATTCGGCTCAAAGAATAAATATTTAAGACCGGTCGTCCATCTAATTCTGAAACAGACTCACCGTGAACTTCTGTTGCTAAATCTAAAAGTTGGCTCATAATTTTGCATTGATAATCTTCCATGCGAATAGCAGAAAATATAAGTTTTTCATTGGGTTTTAAATTATCAATAATTGTATGGCCACTATGCATTGGCTCTAACAACCTGTGGGCAAAATCAGTACCTACTTCTACATGCGTATGGGGTTGATCCATTTTTTGTAAAAGTCCAACACTATCATTAAATTTAGCAATGATTTCAGCTTCTGATTGCTCAACAATTTCAGAAATTTTAACTTCAAAAATTAATGCACTTTGTGGTGTAAAATTTTTCGTTTCTTGAAGTAATCGATATTCTTCACCTTTATCGTTATAGTAAATCAAAAACTCTCTTCCCAGTTTTTCTCCAAGAACAGAATTAATTTCAATATCAGTAAGAGACGGGTAATCTCTCTCTACCTCTCCTTTTATAAGGGCTGTATACTGAGGATGCTGATCGACTCCTAAAAAATGACTTTTTCCCTTCTGATTCCATTGAGATAATGTTTCTATTTCTCCCCAGAACAATACATCTGTGGCCTTTGCATCATGATCGATAAATTCTTTTTCCCGTTGAATCACATCTGCATTTGCAAGACATGAGGTAAGAACGACGATCATTAAATAAAAATAATATTGCATTTTTCCCTCTCTTTTTAGAAATAATATCTATTTAAATAATAAAATTCAAAAACAGGCGTCAGCTCTTTCATCAATGCATCTCTTTGTAAGCAAGATGACCCTTGGTTTCCACTTTCAAGGCAAAGCGAATCATAGTGTTGTATTTCAGAAAGCTCTTGCTTATAAAAACCACGATAAGATTCTTTTACTAATTTTAATTTTTCCAATGATAAATACTCAAAAACAACTCTCCAAAACTCTTTATTTGAAGGATCATCATCAAAATAAATAGGTGATATTTTAATTTCACCTATTTTTACTGATGGAATAGTCAAGATACTTTGACCTGTTCGAGTATAAAATAAATCCATTACATCCTGAGTAAGAATCACGCCTGACATTGGCTCTACTAATGTATTTGGATCTAAGCTAGATACTAATGGTAAATTCTCTTCCTCACTCTCCACTATTTCTGGAGAAACATTTTCTTGTACCAGATTTGTTTTATCTCGATCAGCAAAATATCTTTCCATAAAATTTTGAAAAACTGGAAGTGCCGCTCGACCACCGGTTCCACTACGGCCAAGTAATTTTCCATCTGGATATCCCACCCATACAGCAACTGTAATTTCATTTGTTGATCCAACAAACCATGCATCTTTGTTATTGTTTGATGTTCCTGTTTTACCAAAAACTACGTCAGCCCATTTTTTTATGCGAGTTGCTGTTCCATATCGTAAAACATTTTGTAACAATCCACGAATCTCATTAAAAGCGTAACCATCAATTTGGACATCGGGCCTTTGAAGAGGCTCATTGTTATATTGTCCTTCATATAAAGTGGGGCGCACAGGAATTCCGCCATTTGCCAACATTGCATATGCCCCCGCCATTCGAGCTACCGTGGTTTCCTTTGAACCTAAAATAACAGAGTAACAAGGCCCCACCTCTGGCCATCCTTCGTATATGCCAAAATGTAAATAAAGGCTCCAAAGACGATCTAATTGGTCAGAAAGCGGAGTGTAGTTAGTGTATCGATCAGGGTTCTCAATGTATAACCCTCCTGGAGCATAAGTGGATCGATAATCTCCACTGATATAATTAAATAAATGTCCTGCTGCTAGATTTTTTGATGTTGCAAGGGCTTCACCAACTGTGAGTGTACTTTGCTCTTTCGTTGAATACGCTTGTGGATTCCAACGATTACAGTGTCTCTGACCATCAATAAATCTTTGAGGAAAAACAATTGAAGTATTGGCAATAGACATGTCTTTTGAAACACCTTCATGTATTGCCTTTAAATAGAGAAATGGTTTTATTGTTGAGCCCGGCTGACGAAAAGCATGAAAGGCACGGTTACCTAGTGGTCCCATATATCGATTATTTTTTCCTACAGAGAACCCTCCAGAGGTTGCCAAAACATTTCCTGTCCAATTTTCTATGATAACGATAGCACCTTGAACTTCTGTAAATGAAACAAGTCGATAATCCCCTTCATGTGGGTCAACTAAGACAACATCCCACTTTTCAAGTGGTTGTTTTTCAAATTTTCCATTAATAAGAACCTCTTTAACAAACTGCTTTTTATCTTCTTTATTCACTTTTGCAGTAGAGCCATCTTCTAATCCATAGGTTGAAGAATCTAATATAACAGCCTTAATAAAGTGCCTGCCGTCTTCATAAGGATGGGGAACTTGAGAAAGAACTGAGGGATAAACACTTGTCGGATCTTCACCTTTTTCTACAGAAGCTTTTTCTACAAGATCTTTTATATTCGGCAACTGATCGAAGCGAGGACGAACCGCAAATCTCCCCATAGATTTTTCATAGTCAACCAACCCTTCTTGCAATGCTTTAACAGCATATTCTTGAAGAGCTTCATCCATAAAGGCTTTTACTGGCTTATGAGCTTGAGAAGCAAAAGGCGATTGATCTTTACGCTCTTGGAACACTTGGTTTTGTATTTCACTTAAATAAAAGTGGCTATATCCTTTCACCATTAAGTTTTCTAAGTGAGCTTCCACAACAGAAAGTGGCTTCGCCTTTGCTTGCTCCGCCTCTTGGGAAGTAATATATCCCTCACTCGCCATCCGTGATAATACATAGTTTCTTCTCTGCAAAAGCTTCTCAGGGTTTTTATCCGGGTTATAATATGAAGGGCCTTTTGGAAGAGCTGCTAATAAGGTCATCTCATGTAGCTCAAGCTCGCCAACATTTTTATTGAAATAAGCCTTTGCTGCCATTGCCAATCCTTGCGACTGCCTGCCAAAATCAATGGTATTTAAATACAATGTAAGAATTTGTCTCTTTGATAAAACTTCCTCTAAATTTCTTGCTAAAATAACTTCTCGAAGTTTTCGGTACATAGACCTTTTACCAAGGCTGTGCTCTCTGAACACATCATTATACAAAACATAGTTTTTCACGAGCTGCATTGTAATTGTTGATCCACCTTGCACATCTCCACCAGATGCCGTTGAGTTTCCAGCTCTCAAGGCTCCTTTAAAGTCAAAACCACGATGCCCTTTATAATCTTCAGAGCCTTCTGGTTCAAAGTTCCAAAAACGAGAGTCCTCAATAGAAACAAGAGCTTTCATCATAAGCTCAGGTACTTCACCTTCAGAAAGATTAATCCTTCTATTTTTCCTGACCACTTCGACTTTTCCATTTTCAGTCAATGTATCTATTTTATAAAGCTCTCCAAGATTCTCACCTTTTTGATTTTGAATTTGAATTAATTCTGGAAGTAAAGGAAGGTCATCAAGAGACTTCCAATGAGGAAGCTGCTCTGCAAAGTCTTTATATTTTTGAACAGCTCCGCTAAGATCATAGTAAGTAAGAACATCTAAGGGAAATCTCTCATCTTTATCTTCACAGGCTTTCACAAAATAACGAACAGCGAGTTCCGCATCAAACTCTTCCTCAGGTAAAAGCCGACTTTGAAGTTGCTTGAGACTCACAACATCAACGCCATTCGCAATCATATTTAACACTGTTAACTCAATGAGTTTCCCTTTATTAAAAGACTCCTCCGTTAGGATCGCTTGGTTGCGAATCCGCGTGCAGGCTGTTCTTAAATAAATTGCTAACTCTTCATTATTTAAAGTTTCAAGCTGCTGCAGAGTGAGGGGTTGAAACTCATAGACGGCACGAGCTTCCGAAGACAGCTGGGCTTTGCCTACAATTTCATCTACTTTTGAAGAGCTCAATGGCTCTACAAATTGGCTCACAGCCATAATAAGGGCAAAAACAAAAGCACCAGTACTCTCTAGAGCAACCATCTCTAACTCCAAAAAAACACATCAATCAAATAGACTTGACTTAAAGGTTTGTATAAAAACTTTTATACAATGCGGCAATTGCTTGCTGTGACTCTTATAAAAATGACCAGGATGTTTTGTAAAACATATGCTATTTTAGATATTTACAGCATTTTAAGTGTCAATAAGTTCGACACTTTTTTATGGATACAACCCCGGATATCAGCTATGTTCTGATGGATGCAATATCAAAAAGCCGAAAACACTTATTTTATTCGTATTGATAAAGATGAGGATCTTTTTCACTCACTCGAAGAGTTTGCTCAACAAGAAGGACTGCGCTCGGGTCATTTAAGTGGAATCGGAGCTTTAAAAAATTGTGAGCTTGGCTTTTATCACCTACATACAAAAACATATGACAAAAAAGTCTTTCCTCACGAGGCTGAGCTACTCAGTCTCGATGGCAACCTTTCCTTTTTAAACGGCAAACCCTATTTTCATATTCATACCGTACTTGGTGGCCCTGATTTTCAATGCTATGGGGGACATTTATTTTCAGCTCAAGTGGCTGTTACCTGCGAAATTAATTTTCGCTCTTTTAATAGCGAGGTGATTCGCATTCCCAATGAAAAAATTGGGCTCAATCACCTCAACTTTTGTGGTTTGTCCCCCTCATCATCTTATTAAAGTTAACTCTGCTGAGAGAATAAAACTTTTTGAGTTGCCTGAAGATCTTCTTTCAATGAAGGCTCTGACATTTTTAGCTGATAAATACTATCAATCGTTTCTTTTAAAGCTCCATCTTCAAAAATTTGAACTTGTCCAGTTTCTGTCTCTGCCAAGTGAATCGATTTTTCCGCAGCCTTCATAAGCCCATTATTTTTTGAGTAGATTTCAATTTCAGTGTTTCTCAATTTTTTTTCACCCAAATAATAATGTTTTACTAAATACATTTTGCCACCTTTTTCAAAAGAATAATCGTTCGCACTGACTCGACCTTCCCAAAAGTCTATCGTATTAAATACCACGGCATCTATCAGTAACGTTGCAACAAAAACAATTGACGTTAAAATATATAAGACAATTCGAATAATGATATTTTGATGGTTCACAAACGTTGCATATCTTCTTGTCAGTTTATACCCACCAGACGCACATCCCGTATTGGCTCCTAAGCCGCAAAGCAATGTCGCCGCTAAAAAAATGCGAAGGGCTTTTTTAAAAAATAATGTCATGCAAGTCATAATTTTCTCCTTTGTACCAACATGCTGGACGTGGTTGTTTAAAAAATCCTGCAACCATTGTATCCAATCGGCATTGAGGTTGAGGGTGTTTTTCTATT
>JAGRAB010000239.1 GCA_020435085.1 Bdellovibrionales bacterium
CTTCATTGGCACCCTCTTGTAAGAATAAGTGAATGCCATTGATGGAGGGTATTTTTCCAAGTTCTTGAATAATAATGTATTGTGTTTTGTGCGATGAGACTTTTATATGATAAGTCAGCTCTACTTTTTCTCCCTGTGCTAATTCTCGAGCAGAGATTAAATGAAATCGGGAGGAATTTTTTTGTAAGACAGAATCAATACTTGAATTCGTATTTTTATCTGCATCGATTTGAAATTTTAAAATAGCATTGTAGTCAGCTTCTAAGCTAAATGGAACTTTATTAAGTATCAGAACGGCAAAGCAAAAGAACCCCAGTGAGATGACAGCAAAACCATAGGCATAAACACCGCAAGCAAGACCTGTTGCAAGGGCGGCAAAGATAAACATCATATCTCTTGTATCTTTAATATTTGTACGAAATCGTAAAAGCGAAAAAGCTCCCATGAGGCCAAGACCTCGAGCCACACTGTCTCCAATGGCCTGCATCGCAATGGCAGTGAGAATGGGTGCAAAAACAAGTGATTGTATAAAGGCATTAGAATAAGAGAGACCACGAAAAGATCTTACATATGTAATAGCAATACATGCTCCAAGAAAAAAAGCGAGAAGGCCTGCGTAGATCACATCGATAAGGTGAGCATTCGCAAAAGTGGCTTTTAATTCTGAGTGGCTGAGTAGAGTATCCATTTGTGACGCACTCTACTAAAATTCTTGACACAATGCTAACAAGAATATGACGCGAGAAAATATTTCCTAGGGAATATCAGCTATATATCGACGATAGAGCCCTCCTGCAAGAAGGGCTGCTGTGGTGTCTGTCCCTGTATTTGCGAGGATGGTAAGGGCATATTGGTGGCCATTGGCGTGAAAAACGATAACTTGGCTATTCATTTTTACTGTATAGGGGGTACCATCAGGGAATTTATTATCTCCTGTCTCTGGATTAACAGTGCTTCCATGGTAGGTTCCTGTTTTTCCGCCGATAATGAGGCTTGAGGGAAGGTACTTTTTCGCTCGCTGGCTGCCAGTTCGACAAGTGTGCATGAATTTCCAATTGTATTCTGCTCCTGGGTATTGCCCCATATAGGTGTCATAGAGATATTCTGCAAGTTCTAAAGCCGTCAGTTCATTGCCGTGTAGGTCTCCCCACCAGCCCTGAAAAGCACGGGTTCTCTCATAGCCCATATCTTGAGTAAATTCATGGATACGCTGTCTTCCAAGGTCAGCATTGCCTCCTCCTATTTGACGTTGAAGTTCTGTCCAAGCAGAGTTTGAAGAGACAACGAGCATATTAGCCATTAACTGCAGTTGAGAATGGGAAATTTGTCCATTCTGATAATCAAGTAAAGTACCACTAACGAAAATTTTTGAAACAGAAGCTCCAAAAAACTTTGTTTGTGGCTGCTGGCTTTGATCAATAATTTGATGGGTATCAAGATCCATAAGAACCCATTGAAAATCTGTCGCTGTTGATTTTGAAAGAGAATAAAGATTTTCAAATTCGGCTCTGTTTTGATTAGAAAATGCATTTCCGCTCCCTTTTGCAAGAAAAAGAGAGGTGCCGTTGACTTTATAGTCAGAAAGTTTTTTCCCATTGGGAAGTGTTGTAAATTGAGGATCAGTTTCAGGGTTTGTCGGTAGTGCTGCATGGATTTGTGGGGAGAATAAAATAATAAATAAAAAAGAATAAAGAACCCGCATCTGACTCCTCCTTGAGTGAGAAACGATGATAAATTTTCCACAGTCTTTAATAAATTTTATTAGGAAAATAGGGGACCGACAAAAGCAAGACGTAAGAACTTGACGTTGGTGTGTAAAAAAAGAAAGGACTCTTAATTAAAGAGTCCTCATCTTTAAACTCAAGACTTTAGGATGGTCGCTTAGTTGATATAAGGCCTTGCTTGCTTGAGATAGATTTGTCTTATTTTATCTTCATCTTTTGAGATTTTGAATTCTAAGTCTAATGCAAAGTGAGCGTTATCAACTCCTAAAAGAGGTTTAAAGTGCTTTTCAGCTTTTAGACATTGATAGACAAGCTCTTTGGCTTCATCTTCAGTCATTATTGGGTTGGGATTTGGATTTGGTAAAATCGTTTTTTTATCATCATCAATATTTGAATGTTGAAGGAAAACAACATTATACAACTCTTTATTGAAAGGTTGGTTGCGATCAATTTTTATAAATATACGATCAGGTTGAATACCAGGGATAGGGTTAGCAACGCTGTAGTCATCGCCACGTTGAGCTTCAATATAAACACCCTCTCCTTGAGCGCGCTCATCGTTGGCTATATTTTTAGTGACGATGACACCGTCGACATCTTCTTTTGAAAATGAGGGATTTACTTGAATACCCATTTTAACATCTGAGTGAGGAATTTGAAAATGCTCTCTCTCCTCAAAGGCTCTTAAATTCCAAATAGATGCCCATACGATTTTAAGAGTTTCAGTAAGTTCTATGCGTTTTTCTTCAAGCGTGAGTTCGCTTTTCTTTTTAACAGGCTTATAAGACTCAGATGTATAAAGTCCAGCACCGTTAAAGTCTGGTAAATCTTCGGCATTTGTAGAGCTTCTTAATTTTAATTTATGAGGCCGATCTTTTTGGTCTCGGACTGTTTCAAACTTTGCAATTAAGTCATCTAAAAGTTGAGCATTCACAGTGGCTGACTCTGAGAGAATCATTTCTCTCAGTTTTTGGAGTTTACTTTCTCGGTAGGAAACAGCTTCTAATTTTTTAATGAGAGGATCTCTAAGAATTCGTTGAATCTCTTGAGCAATATGAGGGTTTTCATCAATGAACTGTTGGTAATAATAAAATGGAATTGCAAAACCTGGGCGAACAATAGTTCTCTCAGGTGTATTTAAGGCTTTTGCTAACTCGGCATAGTTGGCGGCTTTTGATCCAACAGAAATGAAGTCTTGCCAACCAATGTCTTCAGTTTTGAAAATTATTTTTTGCTCCATATCGGCTTTTAGGATGACTTTTTCAGGTTGAAGACTTTTTAAATAGGAAGTCGCTTCTTCTTTAGTAGAGGGAGTTATACTAATGGAACCGTCTTTCCCAAGTTCCATTCGGACCCAGTCACCATCTTTTAACAATCGAAAGAGAGAG
>JAGRAB010000022.1 GCA_020435085.1 Bdellovibrionales bacterium
CCAATATCAACGATGCTGTGAAAGCCGTGAAGGAAGGGGCTTATAACTATGTACAAAAGCCCGTTAAAGGTGATGAGCTTGTCGAAATGGTCGAAAAAGCCATTTATGCCTATTCAATGATTTCTGATGCGGCGGCCTCTGCCCCGATGTTGATGGAGGGTGGACGTAAAATTATCGGTAACACCGCTCAAATGAAAAAAGTATTTAATGTTATTAGTCGACTTTCAAAAGTGGATACTCCCGTACTCATTCGAGGAGCTTCTGGAACTGGCAAAGAACTTGTTGCCCGAGCCATTCACCATAACTCGGCTTTTAAAGAAGGAAAATTTGTCGCCATTAACTGCTCCGCCATTCCTGAAAATCTCTTTGAAAGTGAATTGTTTGGTCATGAAAAAGGGGCCTTTACTGGAGCCGATCAAAGAAAAATTGGAAAATTTCAGTATGCCGAAGGTGGCACTCTGTTTTTAGATGAGTTAGGAGATATGCCCGTTCTTATGCAAGTCAAACTCCTTCGTGTTCTTCAAGAAAAAGTTTTTACTCCTATTGGAGCCAATCGTGAAATTGAATCCAATGTGCGAGTGATTGCGGCCACCAATCGCCCACTGGAAGACATGATTAAAAAAGGAACCTTTCGAGAAGATCTTTATTATCGTTTAAATGTGATGCCAATCTTTCTTCCTTCACTTAGTGAAAGAAAAGATGACTTACAACGCTTGATTGATCTCTTCATTCAAAAATTTAATAAGTCTCAAGGAAAAAGCATTACAGGCATTACTTCAGAGGCTCTCACTGTTTTACAAAAATATGACTGGCCAGGAAATATTCGAGAGCTCGAAAATATCATTGAACATGCATTTATTTTAGAGGAAGACAGCAAAATCAGCCTGACATCGCTACCTGAAACTCTCCTTATGGCGGCCGGCATTGATACATCCACTCTTCAGGCGGCTTCAATGATTGATACACCTTTGAATACCAACGAAAATGATGACAGCCCTTCTGATATTGAGATTGGTGTTCATGCCCAAAGCGGTGAAGAGATGGTGAAAATCAATGGCGATCAATTGGATTTTAATAAGCATAAAGAAGCTTTTGAAAAAGAATTTATTATCAAAGCTCTACAAACATTTAAAGGTCGCATTAACCAAACGGCATTACATGCCAATATTCCGAAGAAGACATTGCTCAGAAAAATTGAAAAATACGGGATCAATGCACGAGACTTTACCGAGTAACAATTGAATTTGCCCCACAATATTGTGGGACAAATTTATAGTTTCTCAATAAGTCACTGAAAAAAAATAAACAATGCATTGAATTAATCACTCCAACTTATGCAGATCTTTTAAGCAAAAGGTCTGTATGAACTTCAAGCATTTTCAAAGCGAATGTGGACAACTCTGTTGAGAAAATGTGGATGACCTGTCGATAACTTTTTCTGTCAACTGAGTTTTTTTAAAATTTTTTAAACCTCTGAAAATAGTGAATTTAATTAAAAAATTCCATTGAAGTCCTTTTCAAG
>JAGRAB010000240.1 GCA_020435085.1 Bdellovibrionales bacterium
TTCTCATTTACAAGATCAAAGTTTTTGTGCCCTGTTGCTTGATCAAAAGCTGAACTCATCACTTTATAAATCGGGTTGATATCTATTTCGATAAACTCAACTTGCAAATTTTCAGCTAATTTCTTTGCCAACGTTAAACTTTTTGGAGAGTTATAAGGCCCTGGCAATGCCACCGTTTTGACATTCATTGGCCCCAATGCATCTGCCGCAAGACAGGCGACAACTGCTGAGTCAATACCACCGCTTGAGCCCAAATGAAATTTTTTAAAACCTGTTTTGGCAGCAAAATCTCTTAACCCTAGAACAATGGCTTGTCTTCGAATTTCATTGATACTTTGAGGAAGCTCTCGAAAACCACCTTCTTTTGTTTCGAGATCTACAATATTTAAATCCTCTTGAAATCTCACACATTGAGCGAGTTTCTTACCTTTGGCATCAATCGCAAAACTTCCTCCATCAAATATCAACTCATCTTGCGCCCCAACCATATTCACATAAACCATTGGCGTTTTAAAATATTTAGCTGTTTTTTGAGTCACAATTTGTCTATTTTTTTCTTTAATATCTGTAAACGGTGAAGCACTTAAGTTGACAACGAGATCAACACTTTCTTTTGGGACTTCTTTTAAAGGGTTTTTTCCGTATCTAGAAAACATCGGCTTATTTTCTGTTTCCCAACCCCAAATATCTTCACAAATTGTAACAAGAACTCTCTTGCCCCTTAATTTAAACACATTTTTTTTCATGTCCTTACCAGGAGCAATATGTCGGCCCTCATCAAATACATCGTAAGCAGGGAGTAAATGTTTTGCGAAAACTTTTATTTTTGTTCCTCTCTTCAATAGGACTGCTGCATTAATATATGGTTTTTCAAACTTTGAGGGATTTCGCGTAATAGCACCAACTAAAGCGAAGATCCCTTCAGGTATTTGTTCTTGAAGTCGCTCTAACTCATTCAATTGATCTTGTACGACTTCAGGGCGTTCCAATAAATCGACTGGGTGATAACCAAACAATGCAGCCTCTGGGAAGACAACTAAGTCTGCTCTTCGCTCTTTTGCCATTTTTATTTTTTCGATTATTTTTTTTCGATTTTCAGAAAAGTTGCCCAAATGTGCATTGATTTGGGCTAATGCTACTCGCATGGGAATCCTTAAAACTTCGTTGGTGCATTTTCAAACGTATGATGACCTTGTTGATGACGATGAAGAGGTGCTCTTTGACGAGTGACTTCTTCAATGGGCTTTCTCCCTGTGTAACCATCATCATATGCATGCCAGTAATTGAGTTCTTTTTCTGGATATTTCCAGCAGTAATAACCATCACCGGCATCAAAATCAACGAGCCATAGCCCTTTTGGTTTTGCCCCTAGTTTTTTGATTTTAATATGCCAAGATTTAATCCATTCATTCACTTGATTTTCAAGTTCATTGACAGCACCCGTGCTATTTGGATCCATTGATTCTAGTCGTGCAATAAGTGCTTCTACTTTGACGCTATATTCTTGAGTGATTCGACGTACAACCGGCAGTATTTCTCGAGCCTCTTCTATTGAAAAGCCACCAGACCGGTTGATCGTGATCAGACCACGATCTTCTTGCATTTTCCCCCCCCAATTAACAAACCCTCTACTCTGCATTTTTAAGTCCAAAATATTAGATTTGTAATGCCATTGGGTTTAGCGACTTCTTGAGCGAGTATCAACTCTTGATTGTGATAATATTTTTTTTGCAGAGTTTGATGCGCGACAACAAAGTACTAATTTCCAAAACTTCTTGATTTTTAACTAATCCATCGATTTAGACATTTGAAGCACCTGGCCACCAAAGAAAATAACAATAGCAATAATTATAGCTGCAATAAGTAAATATCGCAGGTAGTCCCCAAAACCGAGGGAGACATCAACTTCTCCGCCCTTTGATTTTTTGAGTTGTGCTGTTGTTTTAAAGCTTGTGGGACCTCTGGCTCCGCGTTCATCACCCGTATCTTTTTTTGCTATGGGCTGCTTTTTTTCTCGTTCGTCATCCTGTGCCTTTGTCATCGAAAATCTCTGATCCAAACTTTCTGGAGGAACTAAAAAGCGGTCTTCACCTCGATTGGCACTAAGTAACCCTTGTGGTGTTGAAACATTTGTATTTCCCGTATTTGTTTTTGATTTTGCAGCCGCCTGATCTTTTCCAAACCCTCCGCCGGCGGCAACTCCTCTTGAAGGGAATCGATTTCCAAACCCAAAGTCACCACTTGGAGAAGATGAACGTTGTGATGAAACGCCCCCCCGTGAAGCAGATGGGCTTGATGACGATGCCCCATCACTAGGTCCTTTTCTTGCGGAGCTACCACCACTGAGGTTTCCACCCTGCCCTTGATTATTTTTTCCAAGTGGATCTAGCTTTAATGAAAACGGCGACCAATACCGAGCACAAATGCCGGTGCTTGGTCCGCCAAGACTTGGAATCTCACCTGTTTCTAGTAAACATGCTAAATACTCACCAAAATAATTATTCAACCAAACTTCAAAGGCTTTATTCAGTTGAACCAACATGCCGACAACCATTGCCACTGTCACAACAAGAACAAGAATGTATTCAATCACCCCTTGTCCAGAGGAGCTTGAAACTGTTTTTAAAAAATGGGCTCTTTTTTTATTTAAAAACATTTTTCTTTTT
>JAGRAB010000241.1 GCA_020435085.1 Bdellovibrionales bacterium
GAATTATGGCTTTATTACATCTAATAAGCCAGGTGAGGAACCACCATTTAGTGAGTTGTTCTTACTGGGTGGGGCCAATTCATTAAGAGGGTATGATTGGTTTTCAGTAGGAAGAAGAAAATTTTCACAGACAGCCTATAACGAAGCTGTTGCCATTCCTGGCTCGGATGCTAATAAAATTGCCATGAAGCCTTTTGGTGGAACCCAACAACTCTATTATAACCTTGAATTTCAATTTCCAATGATTCAAGAGGCGGGAATTAACGGTGTGGTTTTTTATGATATTGGACAAGCTGAAAACCAAGTCAAACCAGAAGACTTTCAACAAGATGTCGGGTTTGGGGTGCGTTGGTTTTCGCCCATTGGGCCACTGCGATTTGAATGGGGTTTTCCAGTTGGGCCGCAGGACTACGATGTAGACCCGGTGAACTTTCAATTTGCGATTGGTTCACCGTTTTAATAAGCAAGATTTAATTTTAAAAAGAAGAGGTGTCTTATGAAAAAAATATTATTAACAGCAGTTTTAGGGCTTGCGAGTGTTTTTGTTTTTGGAGCGATGGCTGAAACAAAATTAGGTTATGTGGATATGCAAAAAGCTATTCAAGCAACAAGTACTGGAAAAGCAGCTAAAGCAAAATTAGAAAAAGATTTTAATAAAAAGAAAAAAGAACTTGAAAAAATGGAAGCCGATCTCAAAAAAATGAGTGAGGACTTTGAGAAAAAAGCCATGGTTCTTTCAGACGATGTTCGTGGAAAAAAACAAGCGGAGCTTCAACAAGAAATGATGAAGTATCAAAAAATTGTTGGTCAAAGCCAATTAGAAATTCAAAAGAAAGAGCGTGAATTAACGATGCCGATTGTTAAGAAATTAAGAGATATCATTCAAGATGTGGCAAAAAATGGCGGCTATACAATGATTCTTGAAAAATCGGAGCAAAGTGTCCTATGGGCAAAAGAAGACGCCGATTTGACGAATGAAGTGATTAAGGCTTACGAAAAGAAAAAATAATTAGAACAAGTAAAACAGACAAAAAAGGATGAGTTATCATGGGCGCGGAAACTCCACTTTACTCCAATGAGAAAATTAAGGAGATTTTACCTCACCGTTATCCATTTTTACTTGTGGATAAAGTTTTATCTGTTACAGATGGTCCTGAGACCTCTTCAAGGGAGGGTCGCTCTGTAAAGGCGATTAAATGTGTAACGGTGAATGAACCTTTCTTTCAAGGTCATTTTCCTCAGCAAGCAGTCATGCCTGGGGTTTTGTTAGTAGAAGTGATTGCACAGGCGGGAGCTCTTGCTTATTTTCGCCCCAATGATAGTGCCGGTGAGATTATGATTGCCTCAATAAATAGTGCGAAATTTCGTCGTCCTGTTGTTCCTGGAGATCAATTAGAAATTCATGCATCTGTAGAAAAAGACCGTCGCAATATGACGGTTATTGATGGAAAAATATTTGTCGATGGTCAAAAGGTGGCTGAAGCAAACATTATGGCCTATGTGACTCTCTCCAATCGTTAACTGACTATTTTAAGGAGTGCCAAGTAGTGAAAATTCACCCAACGGCAGTAATATCTGAGCAAGCTGAACTCCACGAATCTGTTGAAGTGGGACCATATGCTATTATTAATGGTCGAGTGCAAATAGATGAAGGCACTCGGATTTTACCTCACGCCATTATTGGTTCTGACCATGGTGTTTTAAAGATAGGAAAACGAAATATTTTTTACTCTTGTGCAGCTGTCGGCGGCCCCCCACAAGATTTAAAATATAACAATGATCCAACAGAACTTGTAATTGGTGACGATAATTTATTTCGTGAATTTACCACAATTAACATTGGTACTGTCACCGGTGGTGGTCGTACACTTATTGGCAATAAATGTATGTTTATGGCCTATGTTCACGTGGCCCATGATTGTCATATTGGAAATAATGTCATTGTAGCCAATTCCTCTAATTTCGCTGGGCATGTGACTGTTGAAGACAATGTTCGTATTGGTGGTATTTGTCAGTTTAATCAATTTGTTAAAGTAGGAAGATATTCTTATATTGCTGGAGACAGTGCTGTGAATAAAGATATTATTCCTTATTCCATGGCTCAAGGGAAGTATGCTGTCGCGCGAGCCACTAATAAGATTGGCCTCGAGCGGGCCGGTTTTTCGAGTGAAGATGTTCAAGCCATTCATCGCTCTATTCGAACTCTTGTTATGGGCAATCCAACAATTGAAGAAGCCTTAGCTGAAATAGAAAAATCATTTGGAAATATTGAGGCTGTAAAAGTGTTGACTGATTTTGTGAAAAGTTCCGAGAGAGGAATTGCGCGATGACATCACTCAAGTGTGCTGTTGTTGGAGTTGGGCATTTAGGTCGTTTTCATGCACAAAAATATCAAGCAGCAAAAAATGCAGAGTTGGTTGCTGTTTGTGATCCAAGTTCTGATCGGCTTAAGGCGATGTCAGAAGAGCTTAAAGTCCCTGGTGTTTCAAATTACAAAGATTTATTGGGTAAAGTGGATGCCGTCACTGTGGCCGCGATCACTCCTGCTCACTATGAGATCTCAAAGTTTTTTTTAGAAAATAGCGTTCATGTCAATGTAGAAAAACCCCTTACAACTACGAGTCAAGAGGGAGAAGAGCTTTGTAAAATCGCTGAATCTAAAAACTTAGTTCTTCAAGTAGGACATGTGGAAAGGTTTAATCCCGCGCTTATTTCAGCTCAGAAAAAATTAAAAGAGCCACTTTTTATTGAATGTCATCGATTAGCTCCATTTAAGCCAAGAAGTATGGATGTTTCTGTTGTTTTAGATCTAATGATTCATGACTTAGATGTTATTTTGTCTCTGGTAAAAAGTGAACCCATTGCAGTTAGTGCTATTGGATCCCCTGTTTTGACGTCCCTTCCAGATATTGCCAATGCTCGAATAGAATTTGCTTCGGGGTGTGTGGCCAACGTGACATCTTCTCGAGTCTCTCAGCGGAGTGAAAGAAAATTTCGGGTTTTTCAACCCAGTCAGTATTTGTCTATTGATTTTGGCTCTGGAGAAGTGAACTTATTGACGAAAACAGGGGAGCTCACAGGGGATTTGATGTCAGGAGAGGTGGACCTTCCTTTAGAGGCAGATGCTTGGAGTTTAGAAAAAGGCGATGCTCTCTTGGCAGAAACGCAAAGTTTTGTAGATAGCATTGTAGAATCTAGACCTCCTGTCGTTTCTGGGCGTGACGGGTTAATTGCATTAAGGCTTGCAGAAAAGATTTTGGAAGATATCAATCAACGACTCAAGAATAAATGATGTCCCCAACCACAGAGAAATCTCATCCTAAAGTTTTAATTGTTGCCGCCGAAGCCTCAAGCAGCCTCTATGCTCAGCGGTTGTTAGAACTTTGGAAAGCAGAAAATAAAAATATCACTGCATTTGGCATTGGCAGTCGAAAGATGGAGTCTTTAGGGTTTCAGATGGTTGGGCGATCTGAGGAAATGGCTGTCGTGGGGCTTCAAGAAGTGATAGCCCATTGGGGGCTCATTAAAAGTACATTTTATGGTTTGCTTGAGAGAGCTCAAGAAGAAAAACCAGATTTTGCACTTCTTCTTGATTATCCTGATTTTAATTTACGATTGGCTAAAAAATTAAAAGCTCAAGGTATTCCTGTCGTTTATTATATTTCTCCACAAATTTGGGCCTGGCGGCAGGGGCGAGTAAAAAAAATGCGAGCGGTTGTTGATAAAATGCTTGTTCTTTTTCCTTTTGAAAAAAAGTTTTATGATGAACATCACGTACCTTGTGATTTTGTGGGACACCCTCTTTTAGATGAGCTTCATGATGATTTATTGAACCCAGAGGCTATTCGATTACGAAAACAAAAATATGGTTTGGATTCAGAAAATAAAGTGATTGCCTTGATGCCAGGGTCAAGAAATTCAGAAATCAAGCATCATTTAGAAACACAGCTGGCTGTGGCTCAAAAATTATATGATGAAGATTCTCAGAGACAGTTTATTCTGATTGTAGCTCCAACTTTTGATAAAGAAGAGTTTCAAAAAAAGCTACCTCCATTAAATTTTCCTCTACAGTTGGTTCAAGGTGAATCTTTTGAAATGATAAGCCTTGCTGATGTTGTATTAACAGCCTCTGGGACGGCCACACTTATGGTTGGATTGATGGAAAAGCCCATGGTGATTATGTATAAAATGAATCCCATGACGGCTTTTTTGGCAAAAAGATTTGTCACTCATACAAAATATTTTGGGATGATTAATTTAATTTTAAATCAAATGGTGGCACCAGAGTTTTTTCAAGAGCAAGCCTCAGTAGAGAATCTTTCACAGGCATTAGAGCGATTTTTATCAAATACAGATTTATATCACTCAACTCAAAACTTATTAAAAAGTGCGAAAACTTTATTGGGAGAGCGTGGAGCCACGAGGAAAGTAAATCAGTCTTTAGAGGAATTTTGGAGGAAGGGGTGAGCGTATTAACACCTCTGGCTGAAATTTATAAAGGCATAGCTTCAACTCGTAATGCTCTTTATGATCGAAATGTACTAAAAATAGAAAAACTAAATGTTCCTGTCGTGAGCGTAGGTAATCTCACCATGGGAGGAACTGGAAAAACTCCTGCTGTTCTTTTTCTTGTAGATCTTTTATTAAAAAATGGGAAATCTGTGGGCGTTATTTCACGAGGATATGGTCGTAAAACATCTGGTGTCTTAGAGGTCGAAGCCGCCTTTGATACAAATTTATTTGGCGATGAACCAGCATTAATTAAAAAACATTTTCCCAATATTTCTGTCTTTGTTGGAGAAAAAAGAGTTGAAGCCGGTCGAGCATTGCTTAAAAAAAATAAAGTGGATGTTATTATTGCCGATGATGCATTTCAACATCGAAGGCTTTATCGAAACCTTGATATTGTGCTTTTAGATGCAACAGAATCTTTATTGAATTACGAAGTATTTCCACAAGGACGAGCTCGTGAACCTAAGAAAGGTTTGGAGAGGGCTGATATTGTTCTCATAACAAAAGCAAACTTAGAGGGAGCTTTACTAAAAGATGAAATCATTCGATTCTTCAATAATGATTTAAACACGGAGATCAAACAAGATACTTTTATCAGTGAAATGGTTTTGGGAAAGGCTTACTTTCTTTTCTCTGATAAAGAAGTGATATTTCAGCCCGGTGAAAAAGTCACTCTTGTCTCAGCCGTTGGGAATCCTGATTCTTTTGAAAAACTCTGTAAAAAAGAATATAAAGTTGATATTCAGCAGCATTTGAAATTTTCAGATCACTATCGTTTTTTAAAAAATGATTTTTTAAGTTTAGAGTCGTTTTCTGGTAAAATTATTGTGACAGAAAAAGATGCAATAAAGTTGAGATCTTTGAATCTAGCTCATTTAGAAATTGTGGTGGCACCACTGAAGATGAAAATTCCCGATCAGTTTGAGGTTTTTAGTGAAAAAATTATTGGGCTTTGTTCTTAAAAGTTTTTGTTGGTTGATTTATCATTTACCTCTTAAGTTGCGATTTTTTATGGGTGATATCCTTGGAATTCTTTGGTTTGATATATTCAGAATTCGTAGACAAGTCGTGATTGACAATATTTCTAGAGTTTTTCCAGAAATGACAGAAAAAAATAAAGTGGTTTTGGGGCGTTGGAGCCTTCGTAATATGGGAAGAAATCTCATCGAGTACTGTTATTTACCATTTATGAGTAAAAGCCTTGTTGAACGATTCTTTAGGTTTGAGGGTGAGCATTATGTACAGGAAGCCCTATCGCAAGGGAAAGGCGTTTGTTTTTTAACTCTTCACTTGGGCAGCGGAGATTTAGCCTGTTCGGCACTTTCAGTGAAGGGCTATCCCGTTCATTTGATTTCAAAAATTTTTAAGGTCAAATGGTTGAATGACTTATGGTTTGGTATGAGAGAAAAAGTGGGAACCAAATTTATTGCGCCAAGAAACTCTTCCTATCATATACTTAAAGCGTTAAAGAAAAATGAAATTGTGATCTTTGTCATGGATCAATTTACAGGACCACCCATCGGAGTGCGTACCAAATTTTTTGGTTATGAAACGGGAACTGGGTTTGGATTGGCCCTTATGGCTCAGAGGTCGGGAGCACCGGTGATTCCTATTTATACCATTCGACAACTTGATGGTACCCATGTGATACGTATTCAGCCTCCGATTCCTTTTGAAGATTCAGATGACCGCGATGAAAGTCTGGCTCAGATGACCCAAGTCTACAATGATTACTTAGAGAAGTTTGTACTTGAGTGCCCTGAACAATGGATGTGGGTTCATAAAAGATGGAAGATTTTTAGAGAAAATTAATTTACAATATTGTCGAGCTCATAGGAGGGCTGACTTGAAGGAAGTGATTTCCAAGTTTTTTTTGATTTCTTTTGTCGTTTTATTTAGCGGATGTGCTTCAAAAGTCATGGATTATGAGCACATGGAAAAGCTAGAGGAAAACAAAGAATATGAGCAAATGATTCAAGTGAAAGAACTTCCAGATGAAGAATCTGGAAAGAGCTTATTAGATAAGCAGGGGCAGAGCCCTCAAGAAGAAAAGCAAAAGTCTTCACAAGATTCAGGAAAAAAAAATTCTGAAAAAAAGAAAGCAGAAACAAAAAAAGAAAGTAAAAAAATAGAAGAAGCTCATAAGGACAAAAAGATTGAAAAAAAGATGACAGCGACAAAATCAAAGAAGAAAGAACCAGATTACGAAGATAGTGAAAATTTTATTGGTCGACGCCCAGTAAAAGATCCTTTTCGGGTCGGAGAAAAAATTCGTCTTTCAATGACTTATTTTAATATTACGGCAGGGTATATGGATTTAATGGTGAAACCCTTTGTCGAAGTCAATGGTGAAAAGGCCTACCACTTTGAAGTCGATATTCAATCAAACTCCTTTTTTAGTCGTATTTATACTGTGGACGATAAGGCCACGACCTATATGAACTATGAAAACCTTCTTCCTTATAACTTAGATATAAAGGTCAGAGAAAGTAAGCAGGTCAAAGAAATCCGTTCTGTGATTGATAATAAGACTCTTAAAGGGTCTTATTGGGAGAAAAAAGCCACAAAAGAAAAAGGCGAAAAAGAACGACGTGTTCAGTGGGATATCAAACCCTTTAGCCAAAATGTGATTAGTGCGGTTTACTATTTGAGAAACTTCACTTTGACTCCGGGTAAAAAACTTCAGTTTCGTGTGGCTGATGATGGCAAAAACTATATGTTTAAAGGTGAGGTCTTAAGAAGAGAAAAACTCGACACTGAAATTGGTGAGCTAAATACTGTTGTTGTAAAACCAGAAATTTCTCTTCAAGGCGCATTTAAGCCTGTTGGTGACATTCTTATATGGCTTACGGATGATGATCGAAAATTTGTAGTTCGCATTGAATCTAAAATTAAAATAGGCACCATTGTTGCCAAACTTAAAAGCCTCGAGAGGGGTATTGAATAACTAGACTTCGCTTTAAGTCGGGATTTGTCACACTGTGATAAGTTTTTAGGGAGATCCATTTCTCTCTCGCGGTATAATGTAAAAATGGATGCAATGGATTGCCGACACTTTAGTGGTTATAAGCCCTGTGGAAAAAATTTAAACTGTAATCACAGTTGTCCATACTATTCACCGGTCGATCATCGCATTTTAGTGATTGGTCTTGGTGCCATGGGAGCTGTACTTCGAGCGACGTCATTGCTTCCCGGAATTGTTAAAAAATATCCTGGTTGTCATATCACATGGGTGACTGAAAAAGCGAGTGTGCCCTTACTATTAAATAACCCACTTATTGATAAAGTTTTACCTTTAGAGTTTGATTCAGTTTTAAAGCTAAAGAGTTTTCATTTTCATACTTGCTTCTCTCTGGATAAGGATTTTCGCATTGGTGGAATTATTAATGATCTTTCTATTGATGAAGTTTTTGGTTTTCGAGTAGATCCTCTTTCAATGAGTATTGTTCCAGCAACTTCGCATTCAGAGGAGTTATGGCAAATAGGATTAAGCGATCATAAAAAGTTTTTTGAAAATAAAAAACCAGAAACACAATTGCTTTTTGAAGCTATGGCTCTTGGAGAATGGGAACAAAGCCCATATGTTTTAGGATTTTCATCACAAGAGCTTTTGCAAATCAAAGTAAAAAGCCGTCAATGGAGAAAGACTTCTCAGCAAATGGTTATAGGTATTAATACCGGCTGTAGCCCTACGATTTCATATAAAAAATTAAGTGTTTCAGGGCATCGAGTATTAATTCAAAAAATACAAGCTCGACTTCCACAAGTACAAATTGTGCTTCTTGGCGGCCCTGAAGATACAACTCGAAATCAGGCGATTGCTTTTGGGATGGATATTATTGAGAGTCCAACAACTTTTGGTGTGAGGGATGGACTTACAAGCGTAGCTGCCTGTGACCTAGTTGTGACAGGAGATAGTTTGGGTATGCATATGGCGATAGCTTTAGAGAAATGGACCGTGGCATGGTTTGGACCAACATGTGCCCATGAAATTGATCTTTATGACCGTGGAGAAAAAGTGATTTCAAAAGCGACTTGTGGCCCCTGTTGGAAGAGGTCTTGTGAAAAAGACCTAATGTGTTATGATCAGGTGAATTTTGATGAAATTATTGAGTCTATAGAGCGAGGCTTGTCTTGCATATCGTTGTCATCCAAACCGCCTTTTTGGGAGATCTTTTCTTAAGTATTCCTTTGCTTAAAAATATTCAATCGGAATATCCAGAGGCAAAACTTTCATTGGTTTGCCGAGAGTCTTTTAAAAACTTTTTTTTACAA
>JAGRAB010000242.1 GCA_020435085.1 Bdellovibrionales bacterium
CTATCTTGAAAAACACGATCCGTTAAGAAAGGCTCAGCGGCAGCAACGGCAGATTTTGAATTTATCTGTATCTCTTGAAAACAATAAGCTTCATCAAGTTGATACGAGAACTCAAAATAAGCAAATTCATCTGAGAGAGACTTTTTTTCAAGACAATAAAATCAATCAAACGAATGAAGTTGTTCAAAGTAAAAAAAGCCTTCCAAAGGAAAAGATTGTCGAGAGATCCACTCGGTTTAAGACGAGCCCTTTTCGTCAGCCCCTTTCCGCCAGCACAAAGCATCACGTGTGGCTCAGAGATCAGGGGCAATGTCGATTTCATCAAAATGGTCAGCGGTGTGAAAACAGAAAGTATCTGGAGGTGCATCATAAAAAACCAGTGGCCTTAGGGGGAGCGAATCAGCCAGAAAACCTTATGCTCCTCTGTCATGAGCATCATAAAACTGTGCATATGAGATTTTAGGAAATGCCTTGGGGCTGTTAAAAAAGTCCCAAAATCAAGGAAAATAAACTTTGGGCTTGGAGTTATTTTGTTTGATTCAGACAAAATCACAAGGAATCAAAATTTTTATTTTTAAGAGTTGGTGTTCTAACTTTATTCAAAGTTCCAGCTTGCGTGATGCATTTTGCCGCAGGCAAAAGCTGGGAAGGGCAGGAAGCCCGTCTTTGAATAAAGTTAGAACACCAACTCTTAAAAATTCAAGCTCTTGCTGATAGTTGCGTATAGAAGCGTTTGACTTTTTGGTCGACCTTCACTGAAGCAGGGCTCCATTGCAAGATATTCAACCCTTTTGAAGAAGTACTTCTTGAGAGTGCCACATAGGCATGACCTGGCTCCCACAAACCACATAAATCCACATAAAGGTGACTCAGAGTTAACCCCTGTGCTTTATGAATTGTGATGGCATAAGCGAGTGATACCGGAAAATTTGTGACGGCGGCAACAACTTGTCCATCGGCATCGAGCATTGAAAACGTTGTTTTTTCAATGATGATGTTTCTGCCATTTTCAAGCTCAATGCTCAATTCATTATTTTCAATACCACGCACATATCCCGTTGTCCCGTTCACCCAACGCCTCCGAGGATCATTGACCCTCAACATGACGTAAGCTCCTTTTTTTAAAATAATTTTTTCAGGTAGTGGTGCTAATTTTTTTAATTTTTCTACTAAACTGGCCCGTCCAGAATAAAGCGACTCAAATTCAAATTCTTCACCTTTAATTTCTGATAAACGTCGTTCATTATAATTTTGTGTTTGATTGACTCGTGGAAACAGACGCGTGCCAAAAACGGTTTCTTCACCCTCGCTCACTTGTCGAGAATTCAAAAATGCAATTGTCGCATCGTCCAGCTCACCCATGCGAATGGCATTAAGGGCTTTGAGAAAAGTCGACTCACCGGTTCGATGATTTTCTCTTAAATAAATTATTTCAAAGTTTGACTCGATCCAGGCCGGAGATTCAAAAGCCCATACGCGATTTTCACGCCAACGCGTGACTGGTGGTAATTGAGCAAAATCTCCCACCATAATGACTTTTACTCCCCCCCAAGGTTCATGATTATCTCGGGCCAATTGGCAAATTTTTTCGGCTGTTGCCAAAGTTTCGGCGGAAAGCATGGAGACTTCATCAACAATAAAACCATCGATATTTTGAAGACGACGGACCACTCGACGATCCCCTAAGGCTCTTTGAATAGTGGCGTCGATGCCCCCTTCCATAATCCCTAGCCCAAAAAAACTATGAAACGTGCGTCCTCCCACTAAAACAGCCGCAGCTCCCGTACTCGCCAAGGTCGGAAATGTTTTTTCATCTAAATTTTTTCTCAATTGCCGAATGACATAAGACTTACCTGCCCCGGCCTCGCCCGTGAGAAAGACGTTCCCCGACCCACACAGCCGCTCTAGCGCGTAAGCTTGCTCACTTGATAATTGACTCTGCGTCTCCAACATTCCTAATCTCTATGCCTTCAAGAGGAAAGACCTTTATTTACTTCGACTTTAGCGAAGAATTTGTCTACAATATTTCTCTTAATTGGTCAAAAAACTCTAACATGGGGCTTTTAAAAATGGATCAAAAAATTGAATTCAAAACAAAAATAAAAAATCCAAATTTTCCAGCAGTCACAGACATTTCACCAGAGGATGTTGTGAGTCATAAGACCAAAGTGAGATTAATCGACGTTCGACGACCTGATGAGTATGAAGGAGAACTCGGCCACATCCCTGGAGCTGAACTTTTAACACTTGACTATTTACCTCAAAAAATTTCAGAGCTTCCAAAAGATGAAACTATTGTTTTTATCTGCCGCAGCGGTCAACGCTCAGGCCAAGCCACAGCATTTGCTCTCGAAAATGGCTTTAAAGATGTCTACAATATGAAGGGTGGTATGCTCTTGTGGAATGAACTTAATTTAGAAACAGAAGGAAAGTCATAATTCAATGGTTTTTGTCAATCGCACGCTCAATTTAAAAAAGATTAACTACATCGGGTTTGATATGGATCATACCTTGATCCGATATAACAGCGATCACTTTGAAAGTCTCGCCCATTCAGTCATGCTTGAAAAACTAGTTTCAGATAAAGATTATCCTAAATCTATCTTAAATTTGAAATTTGATTTTGATCGCGCCATCCGAGGACTTGTTATTGATAGAAAATTGGGAAATGTTCTTAAGCTCAGCCGACACTCTGCGATCCGAACCAGCTATCATGGCTTGAATGCATTAGATTATAAAACCCAACGCCGACTTTATAAAAGTACTTATATTGATCTCAGTGACCCTTCTTACGACACGATTGATACAACATTTTCCATTGCTTATGCTGGGTTATTTATGCAGCTGGTGGACTTGAAAGAATCCTCGGAGAAAGGCCTCCCTGATTTTCAAATTATTGCTGAAGATCTCAATTACGTTCTTGATCGCGGCCACCGAGATGGAAGCATCAAATCTGTTGTCGAAAATAAAATCTCTGACTTTGTTATCAAAGATCCAGACTGTGTGCAGGGACTTGAAAAATTTGTCAAACATCATAAAAAATTATTTGTTATAACCAATTCTGATTTTCACTATACAAAAATGCTTCTCGATCATGCGATCAATCCATTTTTGAAAAATCACTCACATTGGAGCGAACTCTTTGAATTTACAATTACATCCGCTCAAAAGCCGGCCTTCTTCACAGAAAAAAGAAGCTTCTTAAAGGTCAACCCTGAAGACGGTTCTATGACTAATTTAACCTCTAAAATTACTCCAGGAATTTATCAAGGCGGATGTGCAACGACCTTCACAAATGACCTTGAGCTCAGTCCCGATGAAATTTTATATATTGGTGACCATATTTACGGCGATATTGTCCGCTTGAAAAAGGACTGTGCCTGGAGAACTGCTCTTGTTGTTGAAGAGCTTGAAGCTGAAGTTCAAAAGCTCAGAGAAACACAAAAAGTAACTGATGAAATCGATATTTTAATGGAGAAGAAAATTCCTTTAGAAACTAAAATCGATGCTTTGATATCTGAAAATATTGAGACCGGTACAAAAAAGAATGAAAAGAAAATTGATGATCTCATTCATAAAATTAATGACATCGACAAAAACATTAGCCCTCTCATTAAAAAACGCCAAAGTGTGTTTAACCCTCTTTGGGGTGAGGTGATGCGAGTAGGTATTGAAGAAAGTTATTTTGCTTATCAAGTAGAACGGTTTGCCTGTGTTTATATGTCACGACTTTCTGAGCTTTTAGCCCTTTCTCCACGAACTTATTTTCGCTCAATGAAAAAGCCTTTGGCTCACGATATCCAAAAAATTACACCGGCCGTCGACTCTTCTTCGTTTTAAAAGAACTTGAAGTCACATCTAGGTGAATTTTCTATTAACTACGAATTCCAATTGACCAGTTATTAAGCAGTTGATAGCGATAATCTTCACATTCTTATACCGGGGGGAAGAGATTGTTTGCTCATCTTATTTTGACTTTCACATGTCTTTCATTCAGCGCATCTATTTTTGCCGATTGGAATCAAGTTCAAAAAGATCTTTTTGAGTTCTCTAAAAGTCCGATGGAATATTCAAAAAAAATACCGAGAAAATCTTTTCACTCTTCAAAATTTTCAGATCAAGCAATAGCTCGTAATTTTGTTGATATTAAAATAAAGGAACGCGAAGCTTGTCAGCAAAACACCACTCTTTCACAAAATATTCAGCCCTATGCCGCCCCAAAACCCAATGACTCTATTGAGTTTTTCTTACAAAAAAAACTTCTGACAAAAAATATTTTTGAGCTCGACAAAATGAATATTCACTCGGCGCAATTGGAATCAACTCCATGGTCTGGGGATTACTGGCCTATTGCAAGTGGCACCTTAGGAGCACGTCCTTTTGATACTGAATTTATGGGCTTTGAAGGTTGGAAGGAGCGTTTTGATTATTTTTTAGAAAACCCTCTGCATAAAATTCTCAATCGTCCAGATGCAGATTTAGTAAAACAGTTGAGTGCTTCTGAAAAATTTGAATTATTTGTCAATGACCAAAATTCATTTCTTACCCAACGTATGTGGCTTGAAGGGAAAACCTATTATGATAAAACGGGTTCCGTTGAAGACTGGATGGGCATTTGTCATGGCTGGGCTCCCGCTTCTTATATGACTCCTGTCCCTAAACATGCCATTGAAATTCAAAGTCCCGATGGGCGATTTAAAACAAAAATTCTTCCTGATGAACTCAAAGGCCTTATCAGCTATTTATGGGCTAAAAATCCTTATCAGCGCGTTCACATTGGAGGACGTTGTACAGAGAAAGAACCTAAAGAAAATGAAGAGGGACGAGTCATTCATGATGATTGCTTTGATACAAACCCTGCCACCTGGCATTTGGCTATCCTTCATAGAATTGGACTTGAAAAGAAAAGCTTTGTGATGGATGCCACCTACGACTATGAGGTGTGGAATCAACCTGTTGTTGGATATGAATTGAAATATTTTAATCCCAACTCCTATAAAATGACAGATCGAATAGATGACGCCATTATTTCTTATCATGATTTTAAAAAAGACCCTTATCGGTTTTTTCGTTCTAAAGAGATTAAAAAAATTATTGGTGTGGCTATGAGAGTTGGCTATGTTGTTGAGCAATCTGTTCGCGATCATGAGATTGAACCCCCTGATTATAACGAAGTTATATGGACCGATTATCAATATGATTTAGAACTTGATGCCGATGGAAATATTCTTGGCGGCGAATGGTATAACAACTTTCATCCTGATTTTTTATGGACACCTGTTGACGGTGCTATTCCCCACTCTCCCTATGACAATATGATTGATGTTCACGCATGGAGTGGCCAAGGTCCAATACCGGAGGCCTGGATTCCTCCCGCAGTTTCAAGCCATTATTATAATGGGCAACTCTTAACACCTATTATATACAAACTCATTGAACTCTCTCAGTGAGAGCCTTGGTACCAAAAGGCGACATAATCAGCAATACCATATCGATAAAGAGCAATATAGTTTTTATTTGTATCAAGCTTTTTTCGAAATTGAGATCTTGTCACCTGTTCCGCCAAACAATCTAACTGTTGTAGCATAGATGCAGAGTTAATGTCTTCACAAGAAAGTGATTGTTGACTTAGTTGCTTCTTAGACGCAAAAAACTTATGTAAAGTGATGGCATAAGTTCTTTGTTTTCGTGATTCAAAAGATTTTATTAATCCATTTTTATTAATATGTGTCACTTCGGTGGTTGGTAAATATAAAAATGTTTTCTCGTTCGTCTGTGGTACCCAGTTTTGAAATGCCTCTAAACTTGTTACTTCAGTTGGAATTATCGATGCCTCTTGAAAAAGACTCATTCCAGGAATTGTCAAAATTTTATGAAACTTTGCTCCATCATTCTGAGCACCAAGAATAAACCCTTGCCAAAAATTTTGATAATCGGGAATCATTGGTAAACTGCCAGCTGCTAGAGTAGGAACACTTCGAACATCTTGACGAAGACGCCGATAAACAAGAACCCCCGCCTCTTTAAGATTTTTAACTTCTGTTGGATTTATCAGTGGCTGTGGTCGCGGCTTCATACCAAACTTGAAGGCAAAAAAAAGTGTCAAAACAATAACTGCTGTTGCAGCCGTAAATACCCATTTCATCGAAATTCTAAAGCCTTGTTGGTGACGTTGTTCGAATTTGTGTCACGATATTAATGTCACTCAATGGTCGATAAGCCAACCATTCTTTATCCCAATCGAGTTTTTTCCAGGAATATTTTTGCTTCATTTTGTCTAAAGCCAAAAATGAAAAAGACTCTCCTTTTTTAATCAAATTTTGATGTAAAGCAAAAATTAATGAGTTGCGATGAATGACTGCAAATTTCATACTTTTATTTTTAAAATACCCAATGATTCCTTCTTTTAATATTTTTTGCCAATCTAAAGGCTGTTGAGAAGTACACGTATCTACCAGAATAATTTTATCCGCATGAATTTTTGATAACTCTCCAAACGTGTGATTTTTTTTACAACTTCTCGTAATC
>JAGRAB010000243.1 GCA_020435085.1 Bdellovibrionales bacterium
TGCCTTTCTGAGGATCAAATCTCTAGTCTCACAAAAAAAGGGTTTCAATCAGAAGGACTCCTAGTGAGCGGGCAAGACAATATTGTTTATGCAGATGTCTTTGAAATTGATTTACCTTATATCAAAGAGGGCCAATCAGCACAAATTTCAGCTAATTTTTTACAAGGAAAAATTTTACCTGGAAAGGTTATCTCGGTTGATCAAGTGATCAATCCAGAGACACGTACCGCAAAGGTGCGGATCAAGTTATTAAAAAGTGATTCCTCTATTCGACCTGAATCTTACGTTAATGCCACAGTCTTTGCTCCACTCGGAAAGCATACAACTATCCCCTTAGAGGCAATAATGGATACAGGTGTTGATACCTATATATTCTTAAAAAAAGACGAAGGTATATTTGAGCCTAAAAAAATTCGAGTTATTTTGGAAACTGAGTCTGAAGCTGCAATTGCCGGAGAAGTAAGTCCTGGAAACATTGTTGTTGTGGGTGCCAATTTTTTAATAGATTCAGAGTCTCGCTTAAAGGCAATGATACAAACGACCGATGGACGGGCCGAATAACCACTAAAAAGAGTGATCTATGATTCTTAAAATAATTGAGTTTTGTGCAAAAAATAGACTCATCACTTTATTAGCGGTAACGATAGCTTTGGTTGCTGGCTGGCTTAGCATGAAGAAAATTCCCATTGATGCAATCCCAGACCTATCAGACACCCAAGTTATTGTTTACTCCACTTGGAATGTTAGCCCCGACATCATTGAGGATCAAGTCACATATCCAATTGTGACAAACCTATTGGGAGTCCCTAAAGTTAAGGATATAAGAGGGTTATCTACCTTTGGTGCATCTTATGTCTATGTAATTTTTGAAGACGGGACTGACATTTACTGGGCGCGATCAAGGGTTTTAGAATATCTATCGAAGATCATCCCACAACTCCCTGAAGGTTCAAAAACTGAACTTGGTCCGGATGCAACAGGTGTTGGCTGGGTTTATCAGTATGCACTTAAAGACACGTCTGGAAAACATACACTTGCTGATCTGAGATCATTTCAAGATTGGTTTTTAAGATATCAATTACAAGCCATTCCTGGAGTTTCTGAAGTCGCTTCCTTTGGCGGTTTTGAAAATCAATACCAAGTTCAAGTAAATCCCGAATCCCTCAGAGCTTACAACATTTCTCTTTCAAGAGTGAGCGAGGCCATTCGACAAGGCAATTCAGAAGCGGGGTCAAGAGTCGTAGAATACTCTGGAACAGAGTACATGGTTCGACTAAGAGGTTACGCCAAAAGCCGTAAAGATATTGAAGATATTGTAATTGGTGTGAACAAAAGTGGTATCCCAATTTATGTCAAAAATGTGGCCAGAGTCACTCAGGGACCAGAAATGAGAAGAGGCGTTGCCGACCTCAATGGTATGGGCGATACGGTGAGTGGCATTGTTGTAATGCGATTTGGAGAGAATGCTCATCATGTTATTAAACGCATAGAAAAGAAACTCGATGAATTAAAAGCCTCTCTCCCAGAAGGCGTTGAAATAGTTGAAACTTATAATCGTAGTGATCTTATAGAACGATCCATTCAAACTCTAACCCATGAACTTACCTTAGAGATCATCGTTGTTGCCCTAATTATTATCATTTTCTTATTACACATTCCAAGCGCACTTGTACCCATCATTACATTACCCACTGCTGTAGTGATTTCTTTTAGCCTTATGTACTTAATGAATGTCTCTGCAAATATTATGTCTTTAGGTGGTATTGCTATCGCTATTGGTGCAATGGTGGATGCAGCTATTGTTGTTGTTGAAAACTGCCATAAAAAAATGGAGGAATGGAAGCATTCGGGAGAAAATACCTCAGTTAATGAAGTTATTATTTCAGCTATTAAAGAAGTTGGGCCAGCAAGTTTTTATTCGCTTCTTGTTATCGCAGTTTCTTTCTTACCAATATTTGCCTTAGAAGATCAAGAAGGAAGACTTTTTAAACCTCTAGCTTATACCAAAACATTGGCGATGCTTGTAGCCTCTCTTCTTTCTATCACTTTAGTACCAGCTCTTTTGGTTATCTTTACTAAAAAAAGAGAGTTTAAGAGAGGTCCTTCTTGGTGGACGAAGTTTATGAACTTTGTTTTCACTTCTAAAATAAAAAACGAAGAAGAACACCCTATCAGTCAATTTCTATTTAAGTTATACGGACCTGCTGTTGACTGGGTGATAAATCATCGAAAAAAAGTTGTCAGCGCGGCAGTTGTTTTGATGCTCTTAACAGTGCCAATTTATTTTAGACTTGGCTCTGAATTCATGCCTCCCCTCAATGAAGGAACCTTACTCTATATGCCAACAACAATGCCTGGCATATCTGTGACCGAAGCACAAAATTTACTACAAAAACAAGATAAGATATTAAAGAGTTTCCCAGAGGTTCTCAGCGTTCACGGAAAGGCCGGAAGGGCCAATACAGCGACGGACCCTGCTCCTCTTTCAATGATGGAAACAGTAGTAGTTCTAAGAGACCAGCGAGAGTGGAGAAAAATGGATCGCTGGTACTCTCGTTTACCAAAATTCCTGCATGGGCCCTTTGAAGAGATCACACGACGCTATATGAGTTGCGATGAACTAGTCAGAGAAATGAATAAAAAAATGAATTTTCCTGGAGTTACAAATGCTTGGACTCTTCCTATTAAAGGAAGAATTGACATGCTCACAACAGGCATCAGAACCCCAATAGGTATAAAAATCTCAGGAAGTGATCTGAAAGAAATTGAACGCATCGGATTAAAAATTGAAAAAATCATCAGTAAGGTCGAAGGAACTCGCAGTGTATTTGCTGAACGTATAACAGGAGGCTTCTTTTTGGATTTCAATTTCAATCGTGAAGCACTTGCCAGGCATGGAATCTCAATTAAACAAGCCCAAGACTCACTCGCTACAGCTTTGGGAGGAAAAAATATTACAACAACAGTCGAAGGCAGAGAACGCTACGCCGTCAATGTTCGTTACGCAAGAGCCTTTCGACAAAATAAAGAGCACATTCGACGGATTTTAATAGATTCACCAAAAGGCTATCAAGTACCTCTGTCTGAAGTAGCAAATATTCAAATGCTCAATGGCCCAGGAATGATTAGAAACGATAACGGATTATTAACAGGTTATGTTTATGTTGATTTAGAAAATTCTGATGTCGGTGGCTATGTAAAAAGAGCAAAAAAAGCTATTCATCAAAAACTTGATTTACCGCCTGGATACTCTCTCAGCTGGAGTGGCCAATATAAAAATATGGAAAGGGTTAAAGAAAAACTAAAAATTGTTCTTCCCATCACCCTACTTATAGTGAGTTTATTGATCTACCTCAATACAAGATCCGCAATAAAAACATCTATTGTTTTACTTGCTATACCATTTTCTGCCATTGGGGCCATATGGCTTCTCTACTTTCTTGGCTATAATATGAGCATTGCCGTATGGGTGGGGTTGATTGCGCTTTTAGGAGTTGATGCCGAAACTGCAATCTATATGTTGCTCTATCTTGACCTGGCTTATGAAAAAAAGAAAAAAGATGGAAAATTAAACTCTTTCACGGATCTTAAGGAAGCTATCCATTTTGGTGCTGTTAAACGCATTCGCCCTAAAATGATGACCGTTTTAACCACTTTTATAGCACTGCTTCCAATTATGATGGCAAGTACGGCGAACAGTGGTGCAGATGCCATGAAGAGAATGGCAGCTCCTATGATTGGAGGAATCTTAACCTCCTTTCTTTTAGAATTATTAGTATATCCGGCCATTTTTGCCTTATGGAAAGAACGTTCTCTGAAACTCAGTGAAAAAGAGGTAAAAAATGTCAAAGCCAATAGATAACAGTCATTCCTGTTGCCACCAACAGGAGGCTAAAGCGCCCTCTTCAAAGATACCCAGACAAGAGAACTCAAACTCCATTTACACCTGCCCCATGCATCCAG
>JAGRAB010000244.1 GCA_020435085.1 Bdellovibrionales bacterium
CGAATTTCAGCCTCATCACGAACCCCACCCAAAGAGATACGAGCAAATGGGCGATTCAATGCACGTGCAATGGACCTGGCCAACGACGTTTTACCCACCCCCGGCGGCCCAACCAGACACAAAATTGGACCCTTTAATTGATCCGTCAAAGCTTGCACGGCAAGATGCTCTAAAATTCGCTCTTTGACTTTTTCAAGACCCCAGTGATCCTCATTCAATACATCTTCTGCATTTTGAATATCTTTGTTTTCTTCAGCGTAGTTATACCAAGGAAGATCCAACATCCAATCGATATAGTTTCTTACCACCGTTGCTTCCGCACTCATCGGAGACATCATTTTTAATTTTTTAATTTCTTTTTTAACTCTTTCTGCCGCCTCTTTGGACCAGTTCATTTTGGCCGCACGCTCTTCGAGCTCTTGAAGCTCTGCTTGATAGTCATCTTTATCACCAAGCTCTTTTTGAATGGCCTGCATTTGTTCATTCAAATAGTATTCTTTTTGAGAACGCTCCATTTGTTTTTTGACACGATTACGAATTTTCTTTTCCACTTCAAGAATTTCAATTTCACCAGTCATCATATTGAGTAATTCTTCTAAACGTATTCCCGGGTCGCTGATTTCAAGAATTCTTTGCTTGTCTTCAAGCTTCAAATTGAGTTGAGCAACAATAATGTCTGCCAACTCGCTGATTTCTTCAATCGTTGAAACTCGCATAAGAATTTCAGGAGGAATTCTTTTATTTAATTTTACATAAGTTTCAAATGTGGTTTTCACAGAGCGAACAAGAGCTCTTGCTTCTTTTTCGTTGGCAATAATTTCGTGAATTTCATCGACTTCAACTTTAAAGAAATTCTCTATTTGAGTGAATTTTTTAATTTTTACACGTTTTTTGCCTTCAACTAAAACCTTTACGGTTCCATCGGGAAGTCGTAATAACTGAATGATTGTTCCAATAGTTCCGACTTCATAGACATCTGATGGCTCAGGACTATTTGTTTTGGCATCTTTTTGAGCGGCAAGAACAATATCTGTTTGCTTACTCATTGCCTCTTCGAGAGCATTGATACTTTTTTCACGACCCACAAACAAAGGCATCATCATATGAGGAAAAATAATTAAATCCCTCAAAGGCAGTAATGGTAGATTTTGAGACCCTGAAGCTTCACTCATGTGCCACTCCTTTAGCAAAAGTTTCGGACAAATGAAATTTGACCGATGGGCCGAACTCCGGCCCCTTTATTTTATTGTGATGGTTTCGCGTCCTTGAGTCAAACTGGACTGCAGTGCTTACGCGCTTTCCGCGGAATCATTTTCAGCGTCTTCAGACTTTGGCTTTTCCCTACCATAAACAAGTTGCGGTTTTGCCTTATTTCGAATGACATCTTCACTAATGATACAGTCTTTAACACTCGTCTTTGATGGAATTTCATACATGATATCAAGCATCGCTGTTTCAATCACACCTCTAAGACCCCGCGCCCCGGTGTTTCGTTTAATGGCTTCATTCGCAATTGCCCTTAAGGCTGGTTCTTCAAAAATTAAGTTGACACCTTCATAGCTAAAAAGCTTTTGGTATTGCTTAGTTAACGAATTCTTTGGCTTTACTAAAATATCAATGAGAGCTGCTTCATCCAATGGATCTAAAACCGCAATGACGGGAAGCCGACCAATAAACTCAGGAATTAATCCATAACGAGCAAGGTCATCTGGCTCTACTTTTTGTAAAATATTCTCATGTTCTTTTAGACGCTCTGTGCGTGTTTTAATTTCTGCAGCAATTCCCATGGCTTTGTTTGAAATTCGATTTTCAACAACTTTATCAAGACCAACAAAAGCACCACCCACAATAAATAAAATGTTACTGGTGTCGACTTGAATAAACTCTTGTTGAGGGTGCTTTCTTCCGCCTTTGGGAGGAAGGTTTGCCACTGTTCCTTCAAGAATTTTTAGTAAAGCTTGCTGAACACCTTCACCGGAAACATCTCGAGTAATGGATGGATTCTCTGATTTTCTTGTGATCTTATCAATTTCATCGATGTAAATAACACCACGCTGTGCTTTTTCTACATCATAATCCGCCGCCTGTAACAAGTTAAGAACTACGTTTTCAACGTCTTCACCAACATAACCAGCCTCTGTCAAAGCTGTTGCATCTGCCATTGCAAAAGGTACATTCAAAATTTTTGCAATTGTTTGCGCCAATAAGGTTTTTCCTGACCCCGTTGGTCCCATCAATAAAATATTTGACTTTGAAATTTCAATGTCGTCTTTTCCTCGACCTTTAGTTGCATTCACACGCTTGTAGTGATTGTGAACCGCCACACTCAAAGCTTTTTTTGCCGCATCCTGACCAATCACATAATCATCTAAATGAGTTTTAATATCGACAGGTTTTGGAACCCTCAATACAGCCTTTGTTGCAACTTCACGCTCTTTTTCTTCAGCAATAATATCATTACAAAGCTCAATACATTCATCACAAATATAAACGCCTGGGCCAGCAATGAGCTTTTTCACTTCCTTTTGGCTTTTGCCGCAAAAGCTGCAGCACAATGTCCCTTGTGAATTTTCTTTTTTACTCACTCGTTGCCCCCTTCTTTAGAGTGCTTACGATGCTCTACCACAAAATCAATAAGGCCAAATTCGCTTTTTGCCTCTTCTGGGCTCAAATATTTATCACGATCCATTGCCTGTGTTAAGATATCAAAGTCTCGACCCGTATGTTTTACATAAATATCTGTGAGTTTCTTTTTCGTCTTAATCATTTCTTTTGCATGAATCTCAATATCACTCACTTGGCCCTGAATTCCGCCTCCCATAATTAATGGCTGGTGGATCATAATTCTTGAGTGAGGAAGAGCGTACCTTTTTCCCTGAGCCCCTGCACAAAGAAGAAGAGACCCCATACTTGCAGCCATTCCCAAGCAGTAAGTACTTACATCACACTTCACAAATTGCATAATGTCATAAATGGCCAACCCCGCAGATACACTGCCGCCCGGAGAGTTGATGTATAAATGAATATCTTTTTCAGGGTTTTCCATTTCCAGGAAAAACATCTGAGCAATAATACTATTGGCAACATCGTCTGTTACTTGTGTCCCAAGAATGATGATTCTATCTTTAAGAAGTCGAGAGTAAATATCATAACTTCTTTCGCCTCTTGGTGTTTGTTCTATGACTATTGGGACTAAGGCCAATGGAGCCTCCTTTTTAAAAACATACTCATTTTAACATGGGTCTTAATGAACCCCTGACAAGTCCTTGTCGGGTTATTTTTTTTTCAACTTTATCAATGATTTGCTTTATTGAGCTAATGCTCTGTGCTAGTACCATTCTGTAAAAAATAATCGCAAATGACTTAGCGCGAAAATTATCAGAGAGGTACACTTATGCAAATTCATCTTAATAAAGGCTCCGCCAATGAAAACAACATCTCGACCTTAGTCGTATTTATATCCCAACAGTCGGGTGCGAAGCTAACACTTCCTGGCATGGATAAAGACTTAGTCGCATTTCTCAATGAAGCTTATTTAGATGGGACCTTTTCTGGCAACAAAGATGAAACAATTTGGTTCAGAAACTCCAATGTTGCAGGAGCTGAACATATTCTTGTGGTTGGACTTGGTGAAGTTAAAACTAACGATTATGAAGTGATTCGTCGAGGTGCCGCTGTTGCTTTGAACACTTTAAAAAGTGGAAAAATTAAAAAGGCAGGGCTTGACCTCAGTTCTCTTTTTAAAAGCGCGAAAGATCTTTCCAAAGCGGCTCAAGTAACTACAGAAGGTCTTTTGATGATGGATTATGATTTCGATATCTATAAAGCAAAAAAAGATAACGGCAAAAAAGATAAAAAAGTTTTTCATGGTATCGAGGCCATCTCTCTTCTTGCAGATAAAAAATCAAATTTTAATAATTTGAAAAAAGGTCTTGAAGCCGGACAAATCATTGGTGATGCAATTAGCTTTTGTCGTAGACTCGGTGACACTCCCGGCAACTTAATGACCCCTTCCACTTTGGCAGATGAAACCGTAAAGGCCGCCAAAGGGACAAAAATAAAAGTAACGGTTTGGGATAAGGCGCGTATTAAAAAAGAGAAAATGGGAGGTCTCTTTGGCGTGAGTCTTGGCTCCTCTCAAGACCCACGATTTATTATTATGGAATATAAAGGTGCCGGTGCCTCTAAAAAGCCCATTGCCCTTGTGGGTAAGGGCCTCACTTTTGACTCCGGTGGAATCAGCATTAAACCATCACAATCCATGGATGAGATGAAATACGATATGCAAGGAGGAGCCACAGTCATTGCCACCATGTTGGCCATTGCAAAGTTAAAACTAAAAGTGAATGTCATGGGCTTTGTTCCTGCAACAGAAAACATGCCTGGCCCATCTGCCAATAAGCCCGGAGATATTTTTACAGCTCGAAATGGTGTTACCGTTGAAATTCTCAATACGGACGCAGAAGGAAGACTGATCCTCTCTGATGCTTTAGCTTATGCTTCTGAACAAAAACCTCAGTTGATACTCGATGCCGCAACTTTAACTGGAGCGATGGTTATTGCCCTTGGCAATACTCACACCGGTGTTTTTAGTCGTGATGATAAGTTAATTAAAAAAATTCAGGGAGCCGCCGATGCTGCAGATGAGTTGATTTGGCCAATGCCTTTAACTGATTATCATGTGGCAGACATGAAAGGGACGCACGCTGATTTACAAAATATTTCTAACTTTAGAGGGGCCGGTAGTTCAACAGCAGCCGCTTTCTTAGAAAGCTTTGTTGAAAAGGGGATTCCATGGGCTCACTTTGATATCGCTGGAACAGGCTGGAACCAAGCCAACCGATATCCTTATTGCCCCAAAAAAGGAGCTTCTGGTGCTTTGATTCGCACCTGGATTGAGTTCATTAAGTCTCATTAACTAAAGATTTATATAGGTTGTTTTTGAGAAACCGACCACGATGGTCGGTTTCCAGTCTTCTCAGGAGGGAAAGTTTATCAAAACTATTCCTTACTGCTTGCTGAAATCAGTAGAAGCTACTCCCTTTTTATTTTTTGATATGAAGTTCCACGTTCATTTGTACTTCGTCAGAAATCATCTTGTCTCCAAGATCTGTAAAAAATGAACCTGATCCATATTTAATATCATACTTTGTGCGATCAAAATTAAAAGCCACTTGAACCACTTGCTCTGATTTTGTCTCTTTCTTAACTTCTGCCTTTAAAGTCACAGGAAGGGCTTTTCCTTTGATTGTCAGCTTTCCCGTGAGGAGATAAAACTTGTCTGATGCTTTTTGAATTTTCTCAAGATCTAGTGTTGCTGTTTTATACTTCTCAACTCCAAAAAAATCATCTGACTTTAAATGGCCTATTAACTTTTGGTTCATTTTTTTATCTGTGAGATCTTTATTTACAATCGACGTCATATCGACAACGACTTGCCCTGATACAGGTGCCCCATCTTTATAGTCAATTTTTGCTGACTGAACTTTAACCTCTCCGGTATGAAAGCTTCCAATAATCTTAGAACCCTTCCAAATCACCTTACTTTTGGCTACATTAACTTCCGCAGCTGACGCTGAAAATGCTGTTGAAAGCGTCGCTATTGTAAATAAAAAACTCAGTAATTTCATAAATTTCTCCTTTAAAAGTGCAAAATTAGCACACCTCTTATTATCGACAAAAATAAAAGTTTTAAAAGAACATAAATTACCATATAATGTTCTAAAAAAAGAACGTTTTATGTGGATCACAATTGACCAATTAATCACAATCCAAGCAGTCCATGAGAGTGGCAGCATTACTGCAGCAAGTGAAAACCTTCATAAAGCTAAGTCTGCCATTTATTATGCAATAAAAAAGCTGGAAAGCCAGGTCGGTTTTGAAATTCTCGAAAATGATGGCTATCGAGCACGACTCACCCCCAAGGGAGAACAGCTTCTCTCACGAGCCAATACTTTTTTGAAACAATATGATGCTCTTAAAACCGATATTCTTCAAATTGCATCTGGAGTTGAAACTCATTTAGCTATTAGTGCGACAGCGTTATTCTCTTTAAAAAAATTCAATGCACTTATTCACAAAATTCAATCTCAGTTTCCCAATACTCAAATTGTTTTTCATCGTGAAATTTTAAGTGGTCTACAATTTCTTAAACAAGACCTCGTTGACCTTGCCATATTTGAACGTCGAGACTCTCGCGAAGATTTAGAAATAAAAAAAATTGACTCTGTTATTATGCAATTAGTAATTTCAAAATCTCATCCTCTTACAAAATTACCTAAAAAAGAGAGAACATTAGATCGACTTCTCGAATTTCCGCAAGTGATTCAAAGATCAACAATGCCCACAGATGAATCCCACGGAGTTCACAAAAATTCACGCCAATGGACAGTGACTGATCTCGATTCCAAAAAAGAAATTATTCTTTCAGGTCTTGGCTGGGGACGACTTCCTATTCATGAAATTGAAAAGGAACTTAAATCAGGAAAACTTCTTCGTTTAGAAAATATTGAGGCCCCACAGGAGATATCTCTTTTCATTGGACGCAAAAGAATGAAAACCCCAGGGGTCGTCAGCCAAGCTCTTTGGGAAATGCTTGGGCCATAAAATTTTTTCCACAAGCCCTAGGGGCTGTGGAAAATTCATCTGCGTTACGAGAGCTCAAGATCTCTTTAATTTTGAGTT
>JAGRAB010000245.1 GCA_020435085.1 Bdellovibrionales bacterium
TATCTTTTATGATAATCGATCCAGCCGCAATCACCGAGTTTTTTCCAATGGTGACATTAGGGAGAATTGTGACATTGGCACCAATCCAAACATTGCTTTCAATCACTATTTTCCCGTGGGAATGGCCTTGGTTTCTGATTAGAACACCTGACTGTCGAAAGTTATGGTTGCTTGCTCGCATCATAGTTGCTGGACCAATAATGACATTATCTCCGATTTCAATAGAGCCACCACACTCTGCATTTATGATAACATTGGAGTTGAGGGCAACATTAGATCCAATTTTTATTTTCGCACCCAAGGAAGGGCTTTTTCGAGCATAAAGCTCACAATTTTCTCCTAAAGAAAAATTATTTTTAATAGAAATGCCTTCAACCCCATAAATAGCACAGCTGGCGGGAGCAAGAATATTAAATTTTTTAAAAAATAGAAAGTGATTAAGAAGTTTTGAATAATACTGACAATATCGTTTAAAAATAAAAACTATCATGGTTGGTTGTAAGATATATTTTGGCACAAGAATTCCTTTGATTAGATCAGAGATTAAGTACTAGCTCTTAGCCAACTGTATGTATATTGTAATATCTCTGCCAAACTCTAACTCGGCAGCACTTTCCATGTAGTTAATATATTGCTGAGGCTTTTGTTCAGAAAGATAGTTGACGCAAAAAACTCTTGTTAAATGAGCTGACTTACCTAAGCTGCGATCCTTCCAATAGTTTGAATTAGGGCTCACTAGAAATTGTTCAATTGGATAAGATGATTGCGTGGATAAAATATCAAATCCACAGCTCACACAAAACTTTTTAAGGCTTGGTACATTAAAGTATGAAAGATGCTCAGGTGGCGCGATCCAAGTTTTATCAGTGAGTTGATTGTCGAGAAGTTTCATTTGGAAGGCGGAAAAATCGTTTGGGACAGTAATTCTTAGTACAGAATCTGGGTGCATAACCTTTTTAATACTTGCCATTAAATGTTCAGGGTCAATGACATGTTCTAATACGTTATTCAGGGATATAAAATCATATTTATTTTTGGAATTTTCTAAGTAGGTGGAGGAGTCACCTTTTTCTAAGTATTCCAAAAGATGGGGGTTGTGTCTTTCTATTCCATTGCTTGAATAATCATTTAAAAAAATATCTACACCTTGTTCGTGAAAGTAGTTTGCAAAAAACCCTTCACCACATCCTAGATCTAATAGATTGGATATTTTCCTGTTGAGCTTTATTAAGGTTTCATGAGCGAGTTTAGCAGAGTTTCTAAAGAATAACTTTTCATCGTCAGTGTAATTAGATTGATATTGACTCCTATTTTCTTGATAATACTTTTTTTCATAGAATGCACTGAGTTCGTGTTGGGTGGGTTTTGGAGAAATTTCATAAAAACCAAATTTGTTTTTTTCTAGGGTATAGTTTTGATTCATAGTCTTTTTTATTCCTATTTCAAAATAATATAGCTTTGAAAAACAAGTAAATCTCTGGATTCGAGGAACTATACCAAACATTCTGCAGAGGCCTCAACATTTTAAACTCAATTAATTATGCAAACATTTGAAAATATTGGGTTAATAAAACTCTCTTCGAATAGAGTTTTTTTAGGTTACATGGTAGTCTGCCAGCCAAATGACTATTAGGTTGGCTTTAAAGTATGAATATATTTATTAGAACAGACTCTTCAGAGCAAATTGGCTCAGGTCATTTGATGAGATGCATGTTTTTGGCGGATGTACTTAAGGGAAGAGGGTGTGATGTCCATTTCGTTTGTCGAGATTTTGAAGGGAATTTAAGTCAAGAGGCTGTCTCTCGGGGGCATAAACTGCATTTGATTCCTCATTCTGGAATCAAGTTTTCCAAAAGAGAGAGCGATCCATTTCATTGGAGCTGGCTGGGAGCTCCATGGGAGGAGGATGCTGCCAATACGAAAGAACTCATCAGTAGTGCAGCCATAGATTGGTTGATTGTTGATCATTACTCAATAGATTTTCGTTGGCATCATTTTCTTCGGACTGCTGCTGATAAAATCATGGTCATTGATGATCTGGCGGATCGCCAACTTGATTGTGACTTGTTATTAGATCAGAACTATTACAATAATCCCACTGAGCGATATTCAGGGTTAGTCAGCGATCGATGCAAGTGCTTATTGGGCCCCTCTTATATGCTGTTAAAAGAGGAGTTTTTAAAAGAGCGTCGATATGAGCACCGAGGCATTGGAGAAGCTAAAAGACTCCTTGTTTCTATGGGAGGTGCAGATCAGGCTAATGACACAGCCAAAGTTATATATGCATTAGATCAGATCGGTTATAAATTTGAACGGGTCGATATAATAGTAGGTGGCCTCAATAGAAATGTTGATAGTATTAAAAAGTTGTGCACCTCAAGAAAAGGTTTCTTTTTTCATCAAAATGTCAAAAACATGGAGTTTTTTTGCAGAGAGGCAGACTTTGCCATTGGGACTGGTGGAGTTGGAGCATTGGAGCGTTGTTATATGGGACTGCCTTCGGTAATATTAACTACTGCGAAGAACCAATTAGAAACTAATCAGGCCTTGGACAATGTGGGTGCAGTGAAACATTTGGGGTGGAGCACTGAGTTGAGCGTTACGGAGCTTTCAAAGAAACTTGAAAAGATATTTTTAGATAAGGATTTTATCCAATTGATGGCCAATAAAACTCAAAAAATCTTTGGAAATGTTGAATTTCAGGGCGCACAAGGAGTTGTAAACCAAATTTTAGGAATAAAGAGTTAGTTATGAAAGTATTGATAACAGGTGCAGGTGGCTTTTTGGGAAGCTCTCTGGTACCAGAAATGATGAGGGCAGGGAGTAAAGTCGTGGCCTACGGCCGAAGTCAGTCTAATGGGGTTAACGCTTGTGACCTCTCGTCGGCTTCGGCTATTTGTGAAATGCTTGAGAGGGAAAAACCAGATGTTATAATTAACTGTGCGGCTTCAGTAACTTTTGCAGAAGGTGCTCTTTCGACTATGTTCTCTGTAAATGTAATGGCACCAATAGTTTTTGCGGACTGGTGTAAAAAAAATGGCAAGTATCTTGTTCAAATTTCAAGTTCATCCGTCCACGGAATAAAAGCAGAGCTTGTGAATGAAATAACTGCGGAAAACCCAGATTCGGATTATGGAAAATCAAAACTAATGGCTGATCACGCTATTGAAGCGTCAGGTTGTGACCATGCGATCATTCGTTTTGGTGGAATCTTTGGATTGAATGGTCCTGACCATCTTGGACTAAATCAGGTTATTAGAAATGCCAGGAAAGGTGTGGTACCCGTCATTTATGGTCAGGGGAAAGCTTTAAGAAATTACATTCACGTATCAGATGCAAGTCGGCTTATTGCATTTTGTGTATCGAAAAGAATGCATGGCGTATTTTACGGGGGAGCTGAACTGGCCATTTCCATTCATCAAATGTTTAATGAGGTTTGTGAAGTTTATCTGCCTGGCCAAAAACCCGACTACAAGGAAGCAAGTGAGGCGTCTGACCAAATTATTAAATTAAGTCCTGTCTTTCAGGGTACCAAGACTTTCAAGGAAGCATTGATGGCGGAGCTATGAAAGTTGCATTGATTTCAGATATACATGGAAACTCAGAGGCTCTTTCTCCTGTACTTGAGCAGGTGAAGAGACTTAACATTTCTAAAATTATCGTTAGCGGTGATCTTGTTGGGTATTACTATAATGTTGATCTTGTTTTAGAAATGCTCAATGCCTGGGACTGTTATTTTGTTGGCGGCAACCATGAAGTCATGTTGAAAAAATGGATAGATGGTTTTGAGAGGGAGAAAATACTTACTAAGTATGGTTCTTCTTTATCATTGGCTACTAAGAAATTAAGTAAAGAGCAAATTAACTGGCTTGTCAATTTACCCCATCGGCTTGAAGTTGATTTAGATGGAAGAAAAGCATTAATTTGTCATGGAACCCCAAATAATGTTGATGAGTATGTATACCCAGATTCTTCGATTGAAGATTGGGAAAAATTTCAAGAGAGTGGTTTTGATATTACTATTTATGGGCATACCCACTACCCAATAGTTCGTAAAGTTGGAAATGGACTTGTCGTCAATCCGGGTTCAGTGGGGCAGACACGAGACCGCAAACCAGGGGCTTGCTGGGCATTGTGGGAGACCCAAAGTCATACTATAAAACTTATGAGAACGACTTATGACCCGAAGCCTGTCATTGAACAATGTCAAAAATATGATCCTGAGCTTAAATACTTGAGAGAAGTTTTGGTGAGAACATGAAAACAATTCTTTTAACGGCAATAGGTGGAGATATAGGTCAAGCTATTGCGTCAGTGATTCGCAGTGCCAGACCTGACATACAACTGATTGGTGTCGATATGAATTTGAGGCATGGAGGCAGCTTTTTCGTTGATAAATTTTTTCAAATTCCTCCAGCAAATGATCCAGGATATTTTGAGTCAATAAAAAAAATTGCTAGTGAATACTCTGTGGATGCATTGCTTCCCGTCTCTGAAGTCGAGTTGGATAAATTTTTAGAAGAGAAAAATTGGCCCAATGATATTCCGATTATCAGTTGTGGCAAAACCGCACTAGAAGTGGGGTTAAGTAAATACAGAACTTACGAATTCTTAAAGAGTATTAACATAGACGTACCCTGGACAATTCCTGTTGGAGACGAGAAACCAAAAGAATTCCCTTGCATTATGAAGTCAACGGATGGTTCTGGTTCGAAGTCTGTTTATGTGGTGAATAACCAGGTTGAAGCGGATTTTTATAAGCTGAAGTCCTCAAATTTTATCTATCAAGAGCTTTTATTGCCGGCAGATCAAGAAGTCACATGTGCGGTTTATCGATCTAAAGATGGAAGAGTTGCCGTATTACAGATGCTACGTCAGCTTGTGGGAGGTTTAACTGGATGGGCAGAAGTTATTAATGACCTTCGAGTGGATTCTATGTGTCGGAAACTAGCAAAAGATTTGAATTTATTGGGCAGCCTTAATGTGCAGTTAAGAATTACAAAAGAGGGACCACGTATCTTTGAGATAAATCCAAGATTTTCTTCGACAGTTCATATGAGGCATCTTTTAGGTTTTACAGATGTTATTTGGACGATATCTGAATTTGAAGGGGTTCGAGTGGAATTTCCTGAAGTCCCAATAGGGCAAAGAGTTATAAAAAGACAAATTCCAGAAATTATTAAATAAGCTCCCAAGTAGTTGCTGTTCCTCTCGTGACATCCTGCTTAAGGGTTTTGCCAATAATTTTATCTAAGTATTTGGGTTTTAAACCATAGCCTGGTCGAATGGCTCTAATATGTTCTGACTGGATGGTTTCCCCCTTTTTTACATCTTTAACAAAGTAGAGGGATCTTCGAAATTTTCTGGAGTTTTGTGCAGCTTCAGTTTGGCAACCGTAAGAAATTGACCCAACGGATGAGTGTGCTTGTTTTGCCGCTGCAACCAGCTCAGTAAATTCTTCAGGCTCTAGTGAAAAGCTTGAGTCAACGCCTCCGTCAGCTCGCCTTAGGGTAAAATGTTTTTCAATAAATACGGCACCTAAGGCAATGGCTGCTATAGATGTTCCTAGCCCCAGTGTATGGTCAGAGAGGCCTGTTAAGCAGTTAAATGTTTCAGACATATGTTTGATGGTTGCTAGGTTTGCTTGTGAATGTGGGGCAGGGTAAGAACTTGTGCATTTGAGAAGCACCAAATTTTTATTCCCTGTCTTCTCGACGGTTTCCACAGCATCATAAATTTCGTTGAGGGTTCCCATGCCTGTGGATATGATTATTGGCTTCATAGTTTCGGCGCATAATTTTATTAATGGAAGATCTGTTAATTCAAAGGATGCAATTTTATATGCGGGAGCATTCAAGCTTTCCAGGAGTTCCACGGCAGAGGAGTCAAAAGGTGAGCTAAAACAGGTAATGCCTTTTTCTTTTGCGAATTCAAAAATATCTTTGTGCCATTCCCATGGAGTATGAGCTTCTTTATAGAGTTGAAATAAATTTTTTTCAGACCATTGTTCAAATTCATTTTTTATACAAAATTCGGCCTTGTTAATATCTAAAGTCATAGTTTCTGGAGTGTAGGTTTGTATTTTAATTGCCTGAACACCTGTTTTTGCAGCTTCTTCAATGAGCTTCAGAGCGCGGTCTATACTTTGATTATGGTTTCCGCTCATTTCAGCAACTATGTAAGGAGTTTGCTTGGGGCCAATAGAGATATTATTGATTTGAACTTCTTTATTAAACATTAAGCCCCCTTTTGAGACTTGTTCTTA
>JAGRAB010000246.1 GCA_020435085.1 Bdellovibrionales bacterium
CACTCACTCCAGCTAAAATTTTTGATCGATAGGAGTATCTTGCCGCTTGTTGTGAGAGTTGTGCAGACTCATGAATGAGATGAGAGGCTTGTGAGAGAGGAGAGTTTTTCCAGGAGTCAGAAGAAAAGGTTTTAGGAGTATTAATGAGATCATTTGGAAAACTCAGTTGAGAGGATTTTTTTTCTTCGGAGAAATTGAGGAAGTTTTTTTGAAACTCAAAACCACCTTCAATCATCAGCTGATCAATGTAATATTTTGTTTTGGTTTTTTGATTTCGCACTTCTGTTTGAGAGTTTAAAAAATCAGCCTCAGCAGAAAGGAGATCGATATTTCGGATAAGTCTTTGAGAGAAAGATTTTTTCGCAATATCTAAGGAGACTTTTGATGACTCAAATTTTTGTTCAGCAAGAAGATCGAGTTCTTGATAAGTTGCTAATGTCGCAAAGAGATCGATACCTTTATGGCATTGTTCAATAATAACGTTTTTTAATTTTATTTTTTCTGCCAAAGAGGCTTTTTCTGCAGAGCGAATCCATCGATCTTCTTGAATGCCAAACGCATTTTGCCACAAATCCATGGTGAGAGTGGCTTGGAGCTCTTTTTCAGTTCCTTCAAAGGAAGAGTTATTATCTGACAAAACTTTATAACCCTCAAGAGTAATATCAAAACCTTTTGGTAATTTTTGTGAGATTTTTCCCGTGAGCGTGGAGCGAGTGTTACTAAATGTTGTGCTACTGCCGTTAGATTGTAACGTGTATTTTTGATCCGATTGAATGCTGGAAGGTTGCAATTGAAATTTGGTTTCCCAAAGGTCACTGGCAATTTTTAATTGACTTTCAGCCAATTGAGATTGGGCTTTTTGACTTAAAATAACCTCATTATTTGCAATATAATCTTTTAAAAAATCTGAAACTTGGAGACTATAGGCGCGAGAATGCCCATATAAGGACACAAAAAGTGCGATCGCCAAGAACATAGTTTTTTCTCCCCCTAGAAAGGAAATACCTATGCATTTAAAATGGTTTTAATGAAAGTAAACTTCCCAGTTTAAAAAAAATTCCCTTTTTTTCGCTCTGCAGAATGAAAGGGTTCCAGGTCCAGAATCATGTCAAGCCATGTTAAGAGCCTGTTGAACCCTTTCATGTCGCCAATTGACAAGTGGAAGGCTTTGAATACTATTGAAAGGTAAGAGCATATGTTTTATGGAGGGGGAAGTATGTTTCAAAAAGTTTTAGCATGGGCGTTATTGTTTTCTTTTGCTCTCAGTGCTTTGGCCCAAAGTACCTTGTCGCCATTGCCAGAATCACCCAACTTTAAAGTTTCAAACCCTTCAAAAAAAGTTTTGGCCTGTAGTGAAATCATGGGTGCTCTCAAAGAGTACAATGAGTTAGCGAGAGGTAATGAAGCTGCAATTGCTGACTTTTTATTGGAAATAACCACTGTAATGTATGATTGGCACAATCAACTTTCTCCTCTTGAAGGAAAGCAGATCTTAATACCGAATGGGACCTTTCAACCAATATATGATGGAACCCAGCAAATTGAAGAAATTGTTGGAATTGTTTACGAAAATTCAGATCAACTCAAAGCAAGAATGGAACTCATCATTGAGTCTTTAGAGTCTTGTTTATAAAGCTTCATCATTAGGAGAAAACATCTATGGCTGGCGCGGAGACAAAAGAAAATTTCCCATGTAGTGTTGAGAATTTTTATAGCATCATCACTGATTATGAAAAGTATTCTGAGTTTTTGGATGAAGTGGATGGATGTCGGGTTGTTGAGACTAAAGAAAATAAGAAACTGGTTGAGTTTCGAGTGAAGGTGATTAAAGAATTTACTTACCGGCTGTGGATCACTGAAGAACCGCCCCATCGCATTCATTGGGTCTTTGATTCAGGGGATCTTTTTAAAGTCTCCAATGGGTCTTGGGATTTAAAAGAGCAGGGAGGTCAATGTGTGGCCCATTATGCTGTCGATGCCAAATTTAAAGTGTTTGTTCCAGGGCCAATTGCAAAAACTCTTGTTAAAGTGAACCTTCCGAATATGATGAAAAACTATCATTCGCGAGTCAAACAGCTCTTCGGCTGACATTTGTCCAGATATTTTCAAACTGTCTTAAGTTGAGACAAAGACCTACCGAAAACAATTTATGGGTTGGGTTTTACTTTCATTTTTATCAGTGACATTGTTCTGTCTGTCGGCAAGAGGGCTTATTTATGCTCTCGGGGAACAGCGAACTTTTTCTGTAAGCCCTCATTATTCTCGGTTAGCTATTCGAATTGAAAAAAATTATAAGGTATTTGCCTGGGTTTGTTTAACAGCATTTTTATTTTTTTCTATGATGTCATCTTTTATTCAAAGCTTTTCAGAAGTTATTCATTAACATAACCACTAGAGGCTGGGGCGGCCTCTCCTGCTGTTGAGGGCTCTGTCAGTTCAGGCTCTGCCTTATGAATTTGATCCATTTTTATGCGCAATTGAAGAGGGTCTTTGGGGGTTGGAGTTTTTTCAGAGAGTTCAGCTTCTGTTGGTTCCATGTGAGATTTTAAATTTTCAATAGTTTGATTATTTTTTATCTGTGTTTCCACAGGATCTTTTATTTCATAACCACCTTGAGAACTTTTAGGAGCGATTGTGGCTTCAAGAGGTTTCATGATGGGTTGTCGTTTTTCAAAAGTTGTGCGCTGAAGTTGACTCGAGTTTTGTAACTCAACCAATCGTTTTTCGACAACATCACCAACCTCCTCTCGAGAGACAGGGTGAGCGGAGTAAGAGTCAAAACCATTGGTATAATTTCGGTAAGATAAGTACTCAGTGGGCGAAGTGGGATTGATAATGGAAGAAAATTTCATATACCCTTCAATAAAAGCTAAAATGTTTTCACTGGGTTCGGGAATCTCTTTGATTGCGAGACTTAAATAATTACAAAATTTTGTAAACCCAATATCACCGTTATATGAAGTGGCTTCAGTTTGAGCCATTTGCAAAACTGTCTGAGAGAGGAAGGATTTAAAGTCTTCATTTGCATATTTTCGATCAATTTGAAATTTAAGCCGATCTAAAAAATTTTGACGAAGGTAGTGTTCCTTTCTTTCAAGAGTGAGTTTTTCTAATCTTTGATTGAGGTTTGTAAGGTGGGTGGTCTCCAGTCTTGGGGTCAAATTGGAGTTATGAGACTGCATAAGGACATCTTTGATTTCTCGATCAATTTCCGTCATACGATTGCGATTTTGAAGGCTGAGATCTTCAAGAGCTTCAAGAGCATCAGATTTAAGAGATGAGCTGGCTCTTCCAATCACGGGAGAGGATAAAAAAGTAAATAAAATCAATATCTTAACAAAATACCTCAAAGTCATTTGGACTCCTGCTTTTTTAATGAGCAAAAATAAGGCCCAAAACTAAGGTGTCAGATCGAAATCATTGAATTTTTAGGTTTTGGCTCTTTGAGTAAAACCCTCGAGGTGACAAATTCTGCTTCACAGTTGCCCAGTCGATGAATACGATCAAAGCACAAAACGAAGAAAAGGGGGTAAATATGCGTCACTTTTTGACTTTCTTGGTCATGGCATGGGTGGGGCCAGCGTGGTCAGCATTTGATGTTTCTTGTATTGAAAATAACTGTATGACCCAAGGTTGGGAGATTTGGGATCAAACCACAGGACGTCAATCCTTCGTGGAGTGTTTTGATCAAGATTGCCTCACAAAAGGGTGGGTGGAAAGTCCTGGCTTTAACCGCTCGGAGTCCCATTGTCTTTTTGATGATTGTTTTGGAAAAGGCTGGGAGGTGTTTTCAGTAGCGACAGGTGATTTACTCTATTCGGTCAGATGTGAAAAAGATCCGGAGCAAAATAAAACAGACTGTTTAACATCAGGTTGGAGTGTGTTGTCCTCAAGAGGAAGAATGATTTCGCACACAACCTGTCTTGCCGGCGATTGCGAAAAATATGGATGGGACATTGAGTTGAGCAATGGTGCTATTCAGGTGGTTCGCTGTAAAGATGAATCCTGTTTCAATTCAGGTTGGACATTAAGGCCATAATTGCGTAGGAAGAGGGCATGTTAAAAAATCACCCTCTCCTTCATCGAGTTCTTTCGGAACTTAAAAAACTACAAATTAATGAATTCAGTCATTTACTGTTGGGTGTTTCTGGTGGAGTGGACTCTGTGTTTCTGGCGCGAATTCTTAATGAGTGTCGCGGGATTCTTAAATTTGAAGTATCTATGGCTTATATTCATCATGGAGCTTCAACGGATCAAAACCTTTCAGAGTTTAGAGGCCAAGCCTATCAATTTGTCAGAGCTTTGGCTTCAGAAATCAATGTGCCATTTTTGACAAATATAAAGGGGCCTTCAAAAGAATTGCGAGGGGAGCAAGAGCTTCGCGAATATCGCTACAGTCAATTGGAAAAATTTCGTTGTGACATTCA
>JAGRAB010000247.1 GCA_020435085.1 Bdellovibrionales bacterium
CTGGTTACTTTCTTCCAACTTATGAAGTTATTTATATGATTTGCAAAAAGAATTTTAAACTCGCGCCAAAGAAAAATGGTGTTGGAGACGTTTGGGAGTTTACTCAAGAAATGGGTAATCCACATCCGGCTCCATTTCCCTTGGAACTTATAGAGAGAATCATTGATTCGACAAAAGCAAAGATCGTATTGGACCCATTTATGGGTTCGGGAACAACTGCAGTTGCAGCTTTAAATTTAAAACGCGATTATATTGGAATCGATATTTCGCCTGAGTATTGCAAAATGGCAGAGAGTCGAATTAAAGCCCATATTCAAAAAAAGGATTGGGATGTTTCAAAATGGGATCAAAGAAAAACTTCTTCAAAATCAAAAAAAAGAAACGAGAAGAAGGGCACACAATTAGAGCTTATCTAAATTTTCAAAACGAATGATTGAAAATAAATAAACAATTTCAGATTAAATCCGATATATCTACATGAAGAAAATATGGGATATCAACGCCATTGTATCACAACTTGCTAAAATAGAAGCCAAGGGCTTTATTGGTATTAATGGTTCAGATTATCGCAAAGACGATGGGGCAATAGGGCAAATTCTGGAAAAAGAATTTAATATTGTTGAAAACAATTTAAGTACAAGAGACTTAGGTGATTTTGAGCTTAAGGCCATTAGGCAACGTTCGAAAACAATTACGTTATGTCATAAAAAGCCTATTTCTGGTTTAACGCCCCTTCAACTTTTTGAGCGATTTAGTTATGTGAAACCTTCAAGTAGAGATTCAAGCCTTTTAAAGAGAAAGCTATTTACGACGATTACAGGAAAAAGGGAAAACTCCTTAGGGTTAAAGTTAGCTGGAAAATCTCATAGTCAGTTTGATTTATTGTTTAAAAATGAACGGCTTAGTACTTGGGATATTTCTGAACAACTTCACAAAATAAGTTCAATAATTTTGGTTCTTGCTCAAACTGAAGGTACGACAAACTCGAGAAATGAAAAATTTTATTTTTATGAGGCCTTTTTGATGAAGGACATTTTGGATATAGGTCATCTTATTACCCAAGGTTTTTTGGTATTAGACCTTTGCATTGACCAGGTTGTGAATAGTCATAAGGCTCCTCATGACAGAGGGCCACACATTAGAATATCGAAATCAAAAATATTACAGTCATTCAAGCAAGTAAAAAAGATTTTCCCGGTATCAATATAAAGAGATAAATTTTCATAATTATATTTCAGCAGGTTTACTTAATGAGCCGTTCCCTGTCTTTTAAAACAGTTTTAGGTAAAACAGCAACATGTGGACCAACGGAGCAGTGTTCACCAATAGTTACACAGCCCATAACACTCGCTTTTAATCCAATCGTAGTATAAGAGCCAATTTTGGTTTTACCAACAACAAGGTAACCACCTTGACCGTAGTGAGCAAAGATTGTGGCTGAACCGCCAATTGTCACGTAGTCTCCGAGTTCAATTAAGCAAGGATCAGATATGTTGGTGGTATTGATAATACAATTCTTGCCGATTTTCATACCCATCATTTTATAAAATAATACGTTGATGGGTGTGGGGGTTATCATATCCAACACTGTGTAACGGACAAACTGTACAAGGGCGTTGTGATAGTACCAGGGAATCGCCGACCAAGAATACCAGTTTCCACGGAATTCTTTTACTTTTAAGGGTAAAAGATAATTGATTGCAGGAACTACAAACACGATTGTTCCTGCAAAGAGTACATAAGACATAGCCACGGCAAAGGCATAGCCTGCTGCTTGCAAGAAAAGGGGGCTTCCTTTGGTCAGTTGATTCATCAGTTGAAATACCAGAATGCCAGGATAAATAGAAATAGAAGCAACAAGTGTAAATACTCCAACTAACGGAGCCATGGCTAGGGTAAATCCAGTTTTTTTAAATCGTCTTGTGAACCGCTCAAACCAACCGGGGAAACCAGAAAGGTCTGAATGAGACTCAGTATGAATCTTGAGCCTTTCGTCACCATCGTTATGGATGTTCAGCTTACGGTTATCCATAAATAACTTATCGGCAATTTTTCTAAAAACAATACAAATGACCTCACTTAAATGGATATAGGGAGTATCTATCAAGGTGAATAGTCTAAGCCCTTGATTTTACATGAAATATTGTTATTTTGAGGAAACAATAGTTGAAGATGAGGCTGTTGAGAGAAGTCGAACTCACCAGAGCCCACATGAATGAATATGGA
>JAGRAB010000248.1 GCA_020435085.1 Bdellovibrionales bacterium
TAATCACCCGCTCACTTTCAATATCTGCCTGAGTGACGAGCCCAGCCTGATATTTTTCATCAACAGATTCAAGTTGCCCAAAATACTTAAGAAGTATCGGCTCTGCTAATGCAGCTGCACTTTTGGCTATTTGAAGAAAACGAGTCAGTTCATTTTGTGAAAACGTCATATGTTGATGAATACCCCACCCCTAGGCCTTGTCAAGGTTTTGACAGATTGACCCCCTCGGTCTATTACCGCTAAACTTAAAGAGTTAGGCAATGGATTGTAGGAGGGGAAGAATGTCTAAAAAAGCGTCTGGATCGAGCGTTGATACGGTTATTAAACTCACACTCGTATTTTTTATTTCACTATTTTCATTTTCAGTAGGAACTTTTGTGGGGAAACAAGTCAGTGATGCTGATTATCGACGAGCCGCCATTGAAGGTGATTACGATCATTTTCAAGCAGAGGCAAAATCAGAGCACGGCAATGACGACAATGCTCTTAGTGATGACGATATTGCAAGTCTGACAGAAGAGTTTGTTAATACAGAGAAACGAAATATTGCAAGTACTGGCCATGCAAAAGAAGAGCATGCTGACGGTCATGGAAAAAAAGACCCTCACGCCAAAAAAGAAGAGCATTCCGATAAACCAACTCATGCAGAAGATCATCATCCAACTCCAAGCACAGATAAACATAAGCCCAACACACATGATGAACATGCTAAAACACCAGCGCATGAAGATTCTCACAAAAAGGGTTATAAAAAGTTTTCTAAAGCAGAACCTAGCGAACAGCTTAAAGAGAAAGCTGTCGCTCAGAAAGAACTCATGACTTCTCAACATGGAACACACTCTGTTGCAAAAGCTGCCGCACGAGTGGCCGAGGGTAAAGCTCCTGCTGAAGATGCTCATAATAAAGAAAGTCGAAAACCAACAAGTGTGCTACCAGGAGTTGCAAGCTCTGCCATTGGCAAGTTTACTGTTCAAGTCGCCTCTTATGCTGACGAGGCCGAAGCAAAAGCACATAGTGCAAAACTAAAAGGAAAAGGCTGGAATGCTTTTTATATTCCCGCTGATGTCAAGGGACACACATGGTATCGAGTGAGTGTTGGACTTTTCTCTACAACAGCAAGTGCTGAAAAATTTAAAGCTGAGCTAATGAAAGAAGCTAATATTTCCTCAGCTCTTGTCCAAAAAATTATTCAATAAACTCGAAATCCAACACTTGTAAACGTCGCCCACTCTAAATCTGGCGACGTTTCGCGTTTTGAAAGCCTTAAATCAATATTCGAATAAAGAATTTTGAGAAAATGCCATTGAACACCTGCTTGGGCCGAAACCGCTCCTAAATACTCACCCGTAGCACTCTGATGAGCAGCACCAAGCTCAGTAGTCACTTTATCTTGATAAACACCAGCCGCAACTCCGACAACTGGTGACCAACTTCCCCAGCTTTTCACATGATAGTTTGCCCACACATCCGCACTAAATCTTTGTGATTGAATCTTAAAATTTCCACTTTGTGTTTCTTTTTGAAACTGTGAGACATCTAAAAGAAAACTCCACTTCTCCCAAAGAGCACCTATCTCAAATGAAGGAAACGTTTCTGAATTCTTATATGAACTGGCTTCAACTGATTTTTGAAAAAGAGCTCGGTAACCCAAGCCATATTGAATCACAAAAGTTTTTTCTTTTACGGGTGCTGGTGCTTCAAGAGCTGAGATGCTTTCTGTTAAAGACGTCTCAACATCGTCAAACTCTGCTTGAGCAATAAGAGAAGCCCCGTTTGTTATAAGTAAAAATAGAAATATTTTTCTTATAAACATTGGTTCTCCAAACTCTCATCTTTCAGTAAAATTTGAGGGGCCACCTTAACAAGAGCCTCACATTGTTTCATACTCAATACCTTATTGTTCTCTAAAAAGAAAAACCTAAGAAGATCCACTGGCTCTATCATTTCTTTATTATTTTTTTCACTAAAAATTTGTTGATACTGAGGAAGAGCGGAAACAATCCAGCGAATCATCTCTTTATGATTACGAATTTTTGATTTTTCATCTTGTTGTTCAACAATGTGAACAAGTGTCCTCGCAAGATCTGTTCCAATATTATAAACAAGATATAAAGGAACTTGATTTTGACTTAAGCCCTTCTCAAATTTATTAAAATAATATTGTGAGTTTTTTATGTTTTGAATGGGCGTTTTTAAAGACCTTGCTTGATTCCAAAAATCCCCTAATGATGCTCCCAAAAATTCTGGTTGTTGAGAGTAGACGAGGGCGTAATAGTCGGCGAGCCCCTCATTCCAACCACGCAATAAAATCTCAACGTTATATTCTTCAATATTTGACTGATAGGTTTTATTTAAAAAACTTTTTCCCAATAAAAAATTGAAGTGTGCATGAAAATGCTCATGGGCAATCACCCCGGGATTAATTGGCATTGGTAATTTTTGAGAGTTTGTTGGAAGAAAAACAATGATATCTCGGTCTGGAAGGTAGTGGGCATTATTCTCGCTTTGCTGACCTGTAATCGAGTCCACCAGTGGAATATCAAAACCCACACGGCGTGGCCAAGGCAGCTGAGATTGAATCCCCAATTGCTGGTCTAATTCAAAAAGCCTTTCAAAGTGAGCATAAATAGCAAGTGCCATTGAGCTCTTTACATCGAGCGGATAAAAAACATCTCCCACAAGAGTGAGTTGTGGCCGAACAGGATCTCCTGAAAAACCCGAAAAAGTCAGCCCTTGATCTGAATACACTTTCGCAATAGGCCCTGAAACAACATAAGGAGAATTGAGAGTTGGAATAGATACGGGCTGAAGAGCTTCAAAACTTTGTTCATTGGGCCACGGAATCATAAACGTCTGGCCGGACTTATTTTGCTTTTCACAACCAAACAGAGTGAAGCATGCAAAGGCATAAAATATGAAAGTACGTTTCAACAAAGCTTCTCCTGACGTTCATTGATTTCACTCGGGAATCGATGTACAAAGTGGGAAGAACAAAGGTTTTAACGTACTGCATAATGTCCGGTTGAAAAATATGTATAGCCCATCACATCCACTAGCCTCAAGAAAAGAGACGCTTAATGTCATTTATTGAAACTTTTTCTGAACAACTCAATAGCCCACAAAGGCAAGCCGTTGAAACATTAAAAGGTCCACTTCTCATTTTAGCCGGTGCGGGATCTGGCAAAACCCGCGTTTTAACTTATAGAATTGCAAATTTGATCGCTTCAAAGCTGGCCTCTCCCCAAGAGATTTTAGCTGTGACTTTTACTAATAAAGCCGCCCGTGAAATGGAAGAACGCACCCTGCAATTATTGCATAAAATGAGTGTCCCTGTTTTTGATCGTCTATGGATCAGTACCTTTCACTCTACCTGTGCCCGTATCTTGCGCGATGAAATTCACCTTCTCGACTACCAACCCTTTTTTGCTATCTACGATGATACAGATCAGAAGAGTCTAATAAAAAAAGTTCTTCGCGCGCTTAATATTGATGAAAAAGTCCATTCCCCAAAAACATTTCAAAGTCGTATCAATGAGGCTAAGCAACTGGGGCTCACGCCGGAAGAGGTCACAAAAAAACCTGGGTTTCTTATGGATGAAATGTCTTTAAAAGTTTATACCACCTACGAAACCGAAATGAAAAAAGCCAATGCCCTCGACTTTGGAGATCTTCTCTTAAAAACTTATGATCTTTTTAGAATGTATCCCGATGTTCTTGAGCGTTACCAAAATCAATTTCAATTTATTCTCATTGATGAGTATCAAGACACAAACCACATTCAGTACTTACTTGTAAAACAATTGGCTCAAAAACACCGCAACCTCTGTGTTGTGGGAGACGAGGATCAATCCATCTATTCCTGGCGCGGGGCTGATATCACCAATATCTTAAGCTTTGAAAATGATTTTCCAGAGTGTCTGACCGTCAAATTAGAAGAGAACTACCGATCGTCTCAAAATATTGTCGAAGCGGCCTCTGCAGTGATTAAAAATAATACGCAGAGAAAAGAAAAAACTCTTTTTACTTCGAATAATCAGGGAGAAAAAATTATTTCTCGAGAAGAAAATAACGAGTATGACGAAGCTCGCTATATTGTGAGTAATATTGAATCTCTTATTGTAAAAGAAGGCTATGCCCCTTCAGACTTTGCTATTTTTTATCGAACGAATGCTCAGTCACGTGTTTTAGAAGATCAGTTGCGAAGTTATAAAATGCACTACAAAATTGTTGGCGGCGTTAAGTTCTATGAGCGACTCGAAATTAAAGATATGTTGGCTTATTTAAAAGTCATTATGAATCCTAATGACGAAGTGGCTCTTCGAAGAATTATTAATACACCCGCCCGAGGCATTGGTAAGACGACGGTTGAAAAAATTGAAACAATATCTTTAGATCAAAATATTTCATTTTTTGATGCCATCTTGTATGTGGCTGAACATCGACTCTTTCACTCAGGAGCCGGAAAAAAATTAAGACAATTTTATCAACTCATTGAACAAATGCGAACGCAATCTATCGATATGAGCCCATCAGAAATTTATCTTGGCGTCCTTGATGCAACAG
>JAGRAB010000249.1 GCA_020435085.1 Bdellovibrionales bacterium
ACAAGCCTCCTTGGTGACTTGTGAAGTGAGATAATTATTTTTTGAAATTGGTATTATTTGCCCAAAGCGTTAGCTCTGGACTCTTGAAGAGGGCTAGGTTGGAGCGGTGTAAAAAACAACGTACAATATATGAGTTAAAAGTAAGGCAGCTATGAAAGTAAAACTATGGGGCGTTCGAGGATCACTTCCTCGTCCAGAATCGCCCGACAAACTCAATGCGAGAATTCTTCAAATTTTAGAAGATTTTCATTCGTCAAAAGCAAAATCAGTTAAAGATTTTGCAGACAGTCTTTTGCCTAATCAGCTTGGTGGTTATGGTGGAAACACAAGTTGTATGGAGGTCTTCGACGGTGACCAGTCGATTATTATTGATTGTGGAAGTGGAATCAAAGATTTAGGAATGCAGTTGATGGCAGGTCCTGCAGCAAAAGGAAATGCGAAGATTGATATTTTAATTACTCACTTCCATTGGGACCACGTTATTGGACTTCCTTTTTTTATTCCGATATTTATCCCGGGGAATGAAATTACTTTTTACGGCGTTCAAGAAGACTTGGGACAATGTATTAAAGAAATGTTCAAGAAGCCATTCTTCCCGGTAGACTTTGCATGGCTTCCATCAAAAATACGGTTTGAAATTTTAGAGCCTCGGAAAACTGTTAAAATTGATGGGCTTGATGTCACTCCCTATCAATTGGATCATCCAGACCCATGTTGGGGATATCGGATTGAAAAAAACGGGCGTGCGTATGCTCATTGTGTGGATACAGAAGCTACGCGTGTGACCGAGCAAGAATTGGGAAAAGACTTAGGACTTTATAAAGATACAAACTTAATGGTTTTTGATGGTCAATACACTCTTGTCGAAGTGATTGAAAAGGTTAATTGGGGCCATGCTGTTGCAGGTCTTGGTTTGGATATTGCCATGCGAGAAAAAATTGATCATGTCGTTTTTGTTCACCATGACCCCTATGCAACCCACGAAAAAATACAAGCAGCCATCCAGCAAACGCAAGACTATTACCAGCTTCGCGTGAGCGAGTGTAAAAGCATTGGGCTAGAGGTTCACGATGTTACATGGGAGTTTGGTTTTGAGGGAATGGTTCTTGATGTTTAAATCGGGCTGGGAATAAAAGCTTTTGGTTTTTTTGTTTCCAACCACTCGATGAGTTCAGCACTTGACGGACCTTCAAGACTGACAATCTCTAGGCCAACATATTCACTGGGCTGAACTAAATCACTGGGAGACTTCCAGCGAATGATTCCTGTTCCTTGAAGTGTCCAAGGGTTAGCATTTAAATGAAACTGTATAAGAGTGTTTGTATCTGGAAGGGCGGTTTTTATTTTTGCCAAGAACCCACCTCGACCAAATAAAAGATGGCCGTTTTGAGTGGATTTTTCTAAGCTTGGAAACTCAAGGTCTAGCTTAAACTCAGGAATGTCGGCATTTTGAGCTCGCCAACGGTCACTCGTATTTAGGAGTGATTTTCTTACGATATTGAGAAGATCTTTTGTATCGAAAGGCTTAGAAACAAAGCCTTCAGACCCAAGGGCCATGAGTTCTTGTACAGTATAATCAGTAAAACCAGAAATAAGAAAAACTCTCGGAAACTCAGAATCTTTTTGCTTACATTTTTGGAGAAGCTCGTAGCCAGACCCATTGGGCATGCGAATATCAGTCACAACAATTTGTACTCCGGGGTTTTCTAAGATTTTATCCCAAGCCATGTTTCCTGAATGGGCGGTCATGACGTTAAATCCAAAAACCCGAAACTTTGCGGCTAAAAGATCGCGTAAGTCGGGCTCGTCTTCTGCAATGAGAACTTTGATGTCACGGGGGTTTATCAACGTTGTCTACTTTCGTTCACTTAAATTTGTATTTTGCTCCGTTCTATAAACCCTATCGGTTGAAAGAAGGAGTTTTTTCATTCAATTTTTTAAGAAAATGGGCCGATAATGTTTTAAAACGAGATGGATAACTTTAAGACAATGTCTAAAAACCAACCATAGGATGTAAGTGATTTAAAATACTTATGAATATTAATTTTTTACGATTTTTAAAAAAGCGATTTTACAAAGGTGTCGCCTCAAAACTAAATAGTGAGGGACTCATTGGCATCGTCTGTGCTCTATATAATATTGTCCGTGCAAGGAGTTGGCGTGAAGAGTGACTCACTTATTTCTATTCTCAAAATGAGACGAATGCTTTCAAAGAATCGTTTAAAGGCGATTTTTACTTTGGTGGCATCATCTTTTTTTGTCACACTTATTTTTCAAAACTGTGCAGAACCGTTGCAACTCTCAGAGCAAGATGCTTCAACATTTTCAAATAATGTTCCATTTGCCTATGACGTGAAAATGGACACATTTGCTTTTATGTCATGTAAACCAGATGCGGCAGACTTTGACATGGGTGCTTTATTTAATTTCCGCGTGGGGGCCTTTGAGCCAGAGTCTGGGTTAAAATTATCAGATGATTTTTTAAAGGCAACAGCATCGTTTTCTAAAGAGGGGAAGTCAGACGCATTATTTAGAAGTACAACAAATACCGGTGCGATCATGCAACTGGCTGTTCGCAACGGAGCTGTTGATTATCAACAAACACAAAGAACTCAAGATAATGGTGG
>JAGRAB010000250.1:0-3151 GCA_020435085.1 Bdellovibrionales bacterium
AATTATAAAATATAATTTGCTTATTTTTAATTTCATGTTATTGCAAAATAATCCCATCTTAAAACTAAAAAGGTGGAAGATGACAAATCCAATACACACAAATTTATCTAAACAAACAACAATCCTCTCTCAAGATCAAAATGTTACAGATTGTTCAGAAGATAAAAAAGCTCATAAAATCATGACTCAACTGTTTCAATCAGATGACACTTTTTGCACCCCTCCTACAACTCCAAGGTCATCTAAAATGGGCAATTTTTCTCCTGTACCGCCAACACCAGCGAAGCATTCTCCGCTTCCAGAAGCTTATGAGCCATACAAAACCGCTATTCCACTATCAGCAAACGGCATTCTCTCTCTTAATCTTGTTCGCAACGTTTTACAATTTATTGATATTAAAGGATATTATTCTGTTTCTACAGGAGAAAAAATCTGTATTCAACAGCCGGAACAAAATAAATCATGTGGTGTAGGCGTTCTTTTCATGCTAATGAATGATCATAAAATTCAAGTTCTTGAATCGAAACAAGAGGAATTTGCAAGATGGTCTTTGCATTCTCAACTACTTAACAATGATAAGCTTGTTCAAGCAGCTCATGATATGACAAATGTGCATTCAATGGGATTAGAATTCAAAACAAAAACATTAGAAGAATATCGATTCCCTGCTGGAATAAGCTTTGGTTTTAATTCGGCATCTTATTCCTCTCAGTTCTCCTCTTTGATATCTATCTTAAAAGGATTAATAGACAAATCAGGATCGTCTATTATTATTGATATTACACATGATAAATTATCCGGTCACTGGATTCTTTTAGATGAAATTCAAAAAAATCTTGTGTTTATTAGGGACCCATATAAGGGTAAAGCTTATTGTCTTTCCTATGACGAGTTGTTTCAGAATATTTGGGGGTCAGACCTAAAGTTGGTTTACGTAGATAAATCATCTAACTGAATCACACTGCCATTTGTAATTGAAAGAGAGTTTCCATAGGCTCTACATTTTTCAATGGCTTGTCGTGTTTCTAGGTCTCTTCCATATCCAATGATCTTAAAGTGAGCAGTAGCCTGGAAGTGCTGCTCAGGCCAAGAAATGTTAAACTGCTCTTTTTCAACTCCAGAAAATGACCTCCATTCTTGCCATAATGGCTGTGAGTGATGAGAGATAAATAAGCAAGCATAGTACCCATAAATACCAGAAGTCGTAATAGAGGTTGTTCTGAGTTGTAAAAGGGAGGAGCTTGATGTGTAATTCGAAGAAACAGCTAAATTCATAAAAATATTTTATGAATTATATGTTTTACTATCAACTCGAATTTTCAAACTTTACCTAACTCACGAGCTGTACCTTTTCAGTTGCATTGATCTCCTGGGAGGTTTTGTCATAGGAAGCCACCATCGAAGCACTGGCATGCCCCGTCACCTTCATGATATCGCTATCCTGGAACCCTTGCTGCTTCAAATAAGTCACCATGGATGTCCTCAATACATGGGGTGTGACCTTAAAAGAGATCCCCGCCCTCTTTCCTGCTTTGGCAAAGGTTCCCAATACTCTGTTGAGCTGGACAGGCTTCCCCGTCCTTGTCACAAAAACTCTTCCCTTCCTCTTTCCAACGTACTTCCTTAACCTTTCCATCATCGTCTTGGGATAGGTAATCACCGTCACTTTTTTCATCCCTTTCATCTTAGACTGGATAAAGGAAATCTTTCTCCGATCCCAACGGATTTGATCGATTTCGAGGTCCAGGACTTCTCGCACCCTTTTTCCCCCTTGGAGCATCACCTTAGCGATCAAACACTCCCTAAAACTGATTTTCTCAAGGTCTGGAACCCTCATGTATTAATGGAATAGGCTCTTATAACCCGAAAATTTTCTCAAACAAATGAAAAAATTCTTAGATAAAGAGAAAAATAAGATATAAAAATATTATAAACCTATTTTATAGCTTTATTATAATTTAAAACATTAACTATTAGAAATTTAGATTGTTAAAATAAAAGAAGATGTTTTTAAATAATTGATTTTGTATAGCTTACGAATATTGCAGTCGGTGAATCCATTCACAGCTATTCAGAGTTGTGGTCGACCTCTCATGACGACACGATCTAAAATCTAAAAACACATCCTATGGAAAATATCGAAAGACGCGTATAGTGCAAGATATGATAAAGAGGAATTGGAAGTTTTATTTGGGGGTGACGTTTATCGTCCTCTCTTTTGCTTTGCCTCTCTTTGGCTTTCTCGTCCCTTTTTTGGGTTTGCCTGTTGGAGTTGCAGCAGTACTCACGGGATTTCTTGTGCTCGGAGGACCCGAGGTGATGATAGTTCTCGCTGTTCTTTTTCTAGGAAGACCAGTTTTCAATCTCATAAAAGAAAAAGTCTTTCGAATCTTTAAAAGAAAGGGGCCTCCCAAACCAGTCTCCATGTTTCGCTATTACCTGGGGCTGATCATTTTTTTTGGAAGTGTGACTCCTTATTATATTAATGTCTATGCTCCTCACTGGTTTCCAGAAAATGAAACGCATCGTTTGTATTGGTTTATTGGCGGTGATTTGTCTTTTGTCTGTAGTTTTTTTGTTTTGGGCGGAGCGTTCTGGGAAAAATTCAAACGTCTGTTTATTTGGAAGGATTGAGTTTGGCTCGAAGGGAATTGAAGTAGGCGATTCTTTTTTCCATCTCTCGCTCAAAACCTCGCTTGACGGGTTTGTAAAAAGAGGGACGCTTTATTTCTTCGGGAAAGTAGTTTTGTCCTGAAAATCCATCGGGCGTGTCGTGATCATAGGCGTAGTTTTTTCCGTAGTCGAGTTTTTTCATCAGCTTGGTCGGTGCATTGAGAATCGTTTTGGGGGGATCTTGATGTGAGGTGTCGGAGGCTAGTTTTTGGGCCCGTTTAAAGGCTGTGTAAGCGGCGTTACTTTTGGGAGCAAGGGCAAGGTAGAGGGTGGCTTCGGCTAGGGCAAGTTCACCTTCAGGTGAACCGAGCCGTTCGTATACTTGCCAAGCGCTCAGGGTGATGGTCAGAGCTTCTGGATCGGCAAGGCCGATATCTTCGACGGCCATGCGAACGAGTCTCCTTGCTAGAAAGTTGGGGTCTTCGCCTCCTTCTAACATGCGGGCAAGCCAGTAAAGAGAAGCATCGGGATCAGATCC
>JAGRAB010000250.1:3224-3442 GCA_020435085.1 Bdellovibrionales bacterium
CAGAGGGTGTCAAAGTCGATTTCTCCTTCTTGGAGCGTTTGGAGGTTTTCAAGGGCATTAAGAAGGTGGCGTCCGTCGCCGTGGGACATCAAGATAAGCCCTTTTTTGGCTTCATCAGTGAGGTGGATTTTGGATTGGCCTTCTTCAAACCGAGTGATGATTTGCTCAAGCGCTTCGGGTGTCAGTGATTCGAGAGTGAGGACGCGGAGGCGGGAGAG
>JAGRAB010000251.1 GCA_020435085.1 Bdellovibrionales bacterium
CAAATGAAATCATATATTGATATTATAAACTCCTTTCCAAGCCCATGCCTTAGAAGCTTTCCCTTTCCGGTAAAACCCTAAAAAAACTCAATTTTTTGGCATTTTAAGCTTTAGACATTGACGAAAGTGCCGATAAATCAACTGTCAGGGAGTTATACAGTGAGTATTTCGGCAATTGGTTTTTTGACACTCGCGACGGTTTGCTTCTTTGCAGCCCGTGTTTTGATCACAATTCTATAATGCTTAAAGAGCTACTTTTTTAGGAGCTACAGAAGACTCCGGCTCTTTATGATTTTCTTCAGACATTCGATGCATTTTCAGCTGTGGAACCTCTAAAAGGGGTGGCGTTGCTACAGGGGGTTTTCTCAGAGTTGTGTAGGGGTAATACCGGTGAAGAATACGCTCATAGGTCATTCCGGCAAGAGCTAAAGATCTGGCACCCCATTGGCAAAGACCCACGCCATGCCCATGGCCTTTACCAGAAACTTTCATAATATCTCCAAACCACTGAAATTTAAAATTCGTACTCTTTAATTTATTAAAACCAACCATTTTCCGAAAATCTTGAGCACTCATATGTTTGATAGGTTCATGATCAAACATCACTGCAATCTCAGAAACACGTCCGCTGGCTGAGCGTTGAGTAATAAGAACAGCTTTAAACTCTTTGTCCCCAATAACTCCCAATTGCTCTTTTAAAAGTGCCGTCAATTCACTTCGATTGAGTTCCAAGTTCCAAATACTATTTGGACTTTGAGGACAAAATGGATCTTTCACAGTTCCATTTTTTTGAGTCATCGCCCAAACATGCTCTGGTTCTTCCGTTTGCCCTCCACAGTCAGCATGGTAAAAAGCGCGATACACATGACCTTTTGGATCCAAGAGGTATTGCCCTCGAGTTTCTCGAATTGCCCGTGAGATTTTTTGGCGATGAATTGGGTTTGCACCTACAATATTGATCGCATTATAAACTTGATCATGAATTGTTGCTTCTAAGTGATAGTGCTCTGCTTTTCGAGAGTTCATAATATTTCGCATATAAGACCGTGAAGCCACCACTTGTGCTTTTAATGCTTCCAGTGGCCAACTTGCTGGCATTTCGGATGGCAATACTCCAGCCAAGTAGCTTTCAATATCTAATTCTGCCACAACATCAATACGATTATTTGCTGTCGGATAAAAATAAAGTTTTGATGGAACCGGGTCCATACCCAGTTGCACTAACTCACCTTTCACAACGAGTTTATTTGAGAAAATTCTTAAAGCTTCTTTGTTTTGTTCAGGAAATATAATCTTCCACTCTCTTTGTATGGCACCAATCATTTCTGTGCTGACTTCAGCCATGGAAAGCCGAGGAAGAGCCACTGTTTGATAGGGGTCAAGAATATCTTTTGATTGAAAACTGAGACTCACACCTTTGAGTTGTACATTTTTAAGCTGACTTTTAATGCGGATTTTAACTAAGTCTGAGGCTTGAGTGAGTGGAGCGAAAAAAAATATTCCACTCAAAAGCCCAACAATGCCAAGGCATTTTTGCAGATGAGGCGTACACTTGCGTACGTTACATAAGCCAAGGGTAAAGCCACCAAAGATGGTGGCATTTTTAAGACTGCATTTCTTCATAGTTTTAAAATTCTATGAATTCTTATCCACTTGGACAAATGGTTTTAGGAGGTCTAGTGGGATTGGAAGAATAATTGTATTTGTTCCCTCGCCAGACATCTCCTGCATGGTTTGGAGGTAAGCCAATTGGAGCGCCGAGCTAGAACCTGAGAGAATATTTGATGCATCTTTAAGCTTTTCGGCCCGTTGAAACTCCCCTTCAGCACTAATAACTTTCGCACGACGTTCTCTCTCTGCTTCTGCTTGTCTTGCCATGGCTCGTTGCATTTCTTTAGGTAAGTCAATGTGTTTGACCTCTACATTTGATACTTTCACACCCCATGGCTCTGTGGCCTTATCTATGATTTCTTGAAGGGTGTGATTAATTTTTTCTCGACTCGAGAGAAGATCATCCATCGGATACTGACCTAAAACTGAACGCAAAGTTGTTTGTGCTAATTGTGATGTGGCAAAGTAATAGTCTTCGACCCTTGTGATTGCTGCTTCAGGTTCCACCACTCGAAAGTAAATCACCGCATTCACCTTCATGGAGACGTTATCAAGAGTGATCACATCTTGAGGTTGAATATCCATAGTGACTGTTCTGGTATCAAGGCGAATAAGTCTCTCAACCCCTGGAATCAAATAAATCAAGCCTGGGCCACGAACCCCAATAGAGCGACCAAATCGAAGGACCACACCTCGTTCCCATTCGGGAAGAATTTTAATAATCGAAAAAATAATAAAGACTCCAAAACCGATTAAAAACATTAATATTTTAAGATCAAATCCTAAAATCATGTCATACCTCCCTCTTACTTAGACCCACTTCGAGAGTGAGTCCCTTGTTGCCATTGATAAAAACTTTTTGTCCTTCTTGCAAGTTAACCTCTGAATGAAATCGCCAAGTTTCTCCAGCAACCTCAATTTGCCCAGATTTTTGATCGGAATTAAGTGTTACAACAACGGCCTCTTCGCCAAGAAGATCATCAAAACTTCCTTTTTTCCTTACATTGCGCGTACGAAAAGCCATATAAGCCACAGCCATCATAATGGTTCCCAATAAAAGACTTGTGACTATAACCAAACTCAAAGGTAGTGCGTAGCCACCTGAAGTTTCTGGATCAAATAAAAATAAACTGCCTGCAATAAAAGCCGCCACGCCACCAATACCTAAAATGCCAAAGCTTGCAACAAAGGCTTCGGCAATCATTAATGCCACACCAATAAGCAAGAGCAATAGCCCTCCATATTGAACATCCAATTTATGAAGTGCCACTAAAGAGATCACTAGCCCTATGCCACCCGCAACTCCCGCAACGAATGTTCCCGGATGAGTAATTTCAAAATAAATCAAAGCCAGGCTCCCCATAAACAAAAGGTAAGCTGTTTGTGGGTCTGTCACTAAAGACATAAACTGATCGCGAATCCCTGGCTCCATAGTAATAAGATCACCAACCTCTACAGAGATCTCTTGATTTTCTGAGAGTTTGACTTTTCGATCTTGCGCAAATTGCAAAAAGTCCATTTTTTTATCACCCACAAAATCAATGGCTTTAATTTTAGCAGCTTCCTCAGCACTCACCGCTTTGGCTT
>JAGRAB010000252.1 GCA_020435085.1 Bdellovibrionales bacterium
TTCATAAACCCATGACCGAACGCCAACGAGGCCTTACTTTTGCCACCATCACTGCTACGAGCTGGGCGGTTCTTGCTATTGCATTAAAGTATGTTGTTACCTACATCAGTGCAGGCTCCATTGTTTGGTTTCGAATGGCCGTTGCCTTTTTAGGATTGTTTTTATTTTATTTAATAAAAAGTCCCCATTCTTTAAAAATTCTTTTTTCTCGCCCATGGCTGGCCGTACTTGCCGGTCTCTTTTTGTCATTTAACTATTACGGATTTATGAAGGGCATTGAGCTAACAACTGCATCAAATGCTCAGATTATGATCCAAATGGCTCCGATGACTTTGATACTTATCGGAATTCTCTATTTTAAGGAAGTCCCATCTTCTCAACAAAAACTCGGCTTCTTACTTGCCATCTCTGGTTTTTCTCTTTTTTATTGGGATCAACTGGAAAGTCTTCCCACCCACCCCAGCGCGCTCCAAATGGGAAACCTATGGATTATTGGAGCCGCCTTGACTTGGGCTTTATTTGCGACATTTCAAAAAATTCTTCTTTCTAAGTGGACTCCTCAACAAATTAACTTAGTTATTTATGGGGTCTCCACCCTCTTTTTATTTCCTCTTGCGACACCAATCGAGTTCTCTACCCTACCAATCAATGCTTGGATCATATTAATCTTCTTAGGAATGAACACTGTTATTGCCTATGGAAGCTTAGGCGAAGCCTTAAAAAGAGCCCCCGCCTCTCAAGTGAGTGTGATTGTCTCAGCCAATCCACTTCTGACGCTTTCTATTTTAGCGATACTTCATGCATTGGATTTTGATGTTATCAAACATGAGCCTGTCCATTCTGTTGGGTACTTTGGAGCGGCCCTCGTTATTTCAGGCGTCATTTGCACTGTTTTGAAAAATAAACCGGTCTCATCTCAAGAATAAAGAGGCGACATCCTTTTGAGAACAGTTTTAAAGACCTGGACTTGCGTCAGTATGACATCCTTTAGACAATATAAGGCATGCGAAACTCTTTTATTATTATTGTTAGTTGGGCCATTCTTATTGGGCTTGGCTGCTCAACAACACCCACCCAGCATCTTCCTCCCGTGGCCAATCTCTTACCTCCTCATATCCCTATAGAAACTAAAAATGATGTTGAAAACGTTGATTACTATTTATTAAAAGCCGCTGAAAAACAAACTACTCAAGAATATCAATGGTGGATCACTTATAAGAGAGCCAATATTTGGAAAGAACAAAAGCCCCAACTCTCTTGTGAAAAATTCGCAAACCTTGCCAGAGACCCTATTTTTCCCCTTGCTCAAATTGCTTACCTTCATGCATTTGAAATTTGTCCTAAAAACGCACCCGAACTTGCTGGTATGAGAGCTTTTGATTATAAAAATTTTCCTTCATGGATGCAGAAAAAAGCTCTTGATGTTGAGCTCAGTCGCGCTGAGCTTAATAATGATAAGCAATTGATTATGGAGTTGAGTTATGAAAAATCAAAAGAGTATCTCCCAATCGAAACAAAAATTGAACTGACAAAAACATCACTGGTACTTGCCAGTGAGTTAAAAAACCGTCCCTTGATAAAAAAATTTCAGTCTCGTCTTTACAAACTTCAACCGAGTGAAAACCCTCAACCCAGTAGAGGTGAGTGGCTCAGTGTTGCCTATGATTTTCGCCGATTGAGAAATTTTAAAAAAGCGGATGAGTATTATAAAAAA
>JAGRAB010000253.1 GCA_020435085.1 Bdellovibrionales bacterium
TGGAATACTTTGAGACATTGAGTTTTGCACCGGAAGATGTGGTTGGATCTTTAAAAAATAAAGATGTCATGAAATCAAATATACAGATGTTAGAGAAAACTCTTTACCGAGCGATGACTATTGCGTTAAAGAATCCACACGAGGATGAAGCATAAAAATCGAATAAAAAAGGGTCAGTCCGCGTCCTTTGGCGGAATGAGGAGTCTAGTTTGGCAATAAGAAAAAAAGGTCAATTCATTTTTATGGCTTTTGTTTTTCTTTTGGTATCTGAAGCCAGTTGGGGACGTGTTCATAATGTAAGTGTTTCTATAGATGAGAATATTCCATCTCCTCGTTGGATATTCGATCAAAAAGTGAAAATGCCGACAAAGGGCCTTGAAGGGCTATTGGCAAGCTTAAAGAAAGCTCAAATAGATAAAAAGTGGAGTGACTGTTACCAGAGAGGACAAAGAGCAAAAAAAACAGGAGCAAGTGTTTTATTTTGGATCCAGTCGATTCAACTGCAGTGTTTGAATGAATGGGGTGGTGTGAGCCGTAAAGCGCGGCTTTTTATGGCGCAATTATTGAAAGAAATAGAAAAAACAAAAAGTTTAGAGGTAAATACTGCAGACGTTCTACGAAATGATTTTTTTAAAGGTCAACTTTTACTTTTGAAGTTTGATGTGAAAGAAAATCGAAAGATGGCTTGGGAGCGGATTCAAGTTTTGCAAATATATGAAAATGTTCTCAATGATGAAATGAAAGCAGAAATGTTATTTCGTGCTGGAGAGGTCACTTTTGTTGAACAAAATCTTGTAGCTTCTTATAATTTTTTTAAAAGAAGTCTTGCTTTAAAAGAGCGTCCTGAAGTTTTAGATAAAATTGCCATTATTAAAAAAACAATGCCATCACTTGTAGAGAAAGAAGCCGTTGTGAGTGGGGGAACTCCACAGGAGAGTCTTAACTATAGTGAAGATGAGCTAAAAGTTTTGGCACAAATGCGAAGGTCTCTCGAAGCAAAAGATCTCATTTCGGCTGTCGAGGATGGAGTAAAAATCATTAAGAATTATCCTGGAAGTAAAAATGCAGACTGGGCGGATGATCAAATTTTAGGAATTTTCTTAGGAGCAGTGAATAATAATGATGAAAAATTTGAACTATTTAGAAAAAAAATTCTGAAATATATGGAGGATGCTGATCCAGAACGACTCACTCGTTGGGCGAAGAATGCTTGGGCAAGAGGTGCTTACGAGGAAGCAACAACTATTGCGGAAATGGCTTTAGAAAAAATGAGACCTCACCCTCATGAAGCAGAACTTTTATTGCTTGCAGGTACTTCGGCGGTGAGTGCTGGACAATATGGGTTAGCAGAAAAACATCTCAAACGATTGATTTTGAGTTATGGGGGAACAGAAGACGCCCGTGAAGGTATATTTCGCTTAGGGTTGCTATTTTATCGTTTGGCAAAATATTCTGAAGCTGCTTTTTACTTTGAAAAGTCGATCGCTATTGGTGGGGACTCCGAGTTCCTATCTCTTTCGATGTATTGGCGGTGGAGATGCTACCAAAAACTTGGGCGAAGTGAATCAAATAATGCAGGAACTGAACTCATCAAAAAGTTTCCTCTGACATATTATGGATTGCGAGCAAGAGTTGAATTAAATAATGGACTTTTGGTTTGGAAAAGTTCTGAAAAAGACCCTCCATTTTTTCCTAGTAAGAAGATCACAGTGACTTTAATTTTTACAGATCTTGAATTGGCAACATGGAAGCGTTCCCGAATTTTGCTTTCTGCAGGGTTATTTGATGAAGCTCAAGCTGAGTTGAAGACATTGCCATCACCAGTGAATACAGAACAAAAAGTGATTTTTGCAAAATTATGGGCAGCTTCACTCGATTATTATAAAGCTATTTCTTTATTGAATGAAGCATGGGATGAAAATGAAGAATTACGAACAGAAGAGACGTTTAAACTTGCTTTTCCATTTGAATACTCAGAGCCGATTAGAAAAGAGGCAACTAAATTTCAGTTGAGTTCTCATCTTGTGCGAGGATTGATTCGCCAAGAGAGTTCTTTTCGTTCAAAAGTAGTAAGCCCTTCAAATGCATATGGCCTCATGCAAATTGTTCCTATAACGGCAAATGATATCGCTCAATTTCTTAAATGGAATAAGCCGCTACAGCTCCCGGAAGACCTTTTTAATGTCTCACAAAATATTTATTTTGGAACAAGTTATTTAAGTCGAATGGTACGTGCCTTTAATGGTCATGTTCCTCTTGCTTTGGCCGCGTATAATGCCGGAATTGGTCGACTGCGGCGATGGTTAGTGGCGCGACCCGATATTGGGGTTGATGAAAAGCAGTTGGACTCATCTCCTGAAAAAGAATTATGGATTGATGAACTTCCTTGGGGGGAGACGCGCTATTATGTCAAAGCGGTTTTAAGAAATTACTTACTTTATCGACTCTTGGCAGAAAAAAAAGTGACTAGTGAAAATCCGATTTGGAAAATGACTATAGACCAATAGGGGCTGTGGAAAATTCATCTGCGTTACGAGAACTCAAAATTATGAGAAATTGAGTTTGTAGTAGTATGATGAATTTTCCACAGCCCTTGAATACCCTTTTTCTGCCTTGTAAAGAGGCAATTTTCGTCAATTTCATTTCTAGACCAAGGTCTGACCAACAAAAGAAGGGCTTTTTGCGCAATTGCGCATATTGTTGCGGGCTCTGTTAAGTTACTATAAATTATTATATATACCCAAAGCGAATTGGCTTGCCTGTTTGTTGCTTTGTCGCTGCTGTATTTTTAATATAGCTTCTTCCTCGCGCCTTCCAGACAAGCTCAATCTCTTTGGTATAGATGTTTTTTTAAAACATGGGGGCTATATGGTTTTGAAGAGGGGTCTCTTCTCGCTGGGTATTTTATTTTTTATTGCCGGGTGCGCATCAGTTTCACGAGACTCATTTAGTGGTGGGGAGCGAAGTGCTGCCATTAATAGTTCGGAGGTTTCATCAAATGATGTGGAAGACTCTCTTCGGCGTCCTTATCAAAGCCCCTTAGGCGATGTTCCTCTCACTGAGAATGAGATGACAAAAAAATGGGTGAACTATTTTCTTGGTCGTGGTCGAAAGCATATGGACCTTTATCTTTCACGATCTTCTCGTTACATTCCAATGATGAAAAACGTCCTTCGTGAAGAAGGGCTTCCAGAAGACTTAGTTTATGTGGCATTGATTGAATCAGGTTTTAGTCCCAAAGCTCACTCAAGATCTAATGCTGTTGGATATTGGCAGTTTATTCGAAGTACAGGAAAAAACTTCGGTCTTCGTATTGATGGATATATTGATGAGCGTCGAGACCCTGTGCTCTCTACAAGGGCTGCGGCAGCTTATTTTAAAGCCCTTTATAATCTTTTTGGTTCGTGGCACTTGTCACTGGCTGCTTATAACACTGGTGAAAATCGAGTCAAAAACCGTGTGATGCGATACTATACAAGAGACTTTTGGGAGCTGGCTCGTCGTCGAACCCTTCCCCGTGAGACAAGAAATTATGTGCCCAAATTTATTGCTGCAGCTTTGATTGCACGGGAGCCAGAGCGTTATGGTTTTAGTGGACTCTCTTTTGAGCCACCTTTGGAATATGATGCCGTTGAAGCAACAAACCCTATTAATTTAAAAGTTCTTGCTGAAAAATTAAGTATAGATCTTGACGAAATGAAACGACTAAACCCCAAGTTTCGAGGGGAATACGTTCCGAATTACCCTGGTGATAAAATGATGATTCGTGTGCCTAAGGGTTATATGGAACGAGCTGTGGCCTTGATTCCAGAAGTAAAAATGGATCGTCCTGCCTATGTTTATCAAGATCACTTTTATTACCGGGTGCGATCTGGCGATACATTGTCGCATATTGCCCGCCGGCATAGAACATCGGTGGGAGCCATTCGCCGTCTCAATGGTTTAGGTCGTCGTTCAATGATTCGTGTGGGGCAAAGATTGAAAGTCCCTCAACGAGGGGAGATGGTTGCCTATGTTACTCCTCAAAACTCAACACGCTCATCTGCAAATGTGAATCAAGATGCTACCTATCACACGGTTCGTCGCGGAGAAAATTTAACTCTCATTGCTCGTAGATACGGTGTTTCTATACAAAAATTGAAAGAGATCAATCAATTGACTCAAAGGTCTGTTTTACGTATAGGACAAAGGCTTAAGCTGAAAGATGAAGAACCACCAGCAAGTTCATCACAAAAAATAGAAGGTAACTCTTCTCATATTGTTAGTCGTGGAGAAAATCTCACACAGATTGCTCAAAAGTATGGAATGAGTTTGAGTGATTTAAAAACAATAAATCGACTTGGTAGAAAATCAATTATTCATGTAGGCCAGAAATTGAAAGTTTCTTCTCGTGTGAGTCGAAAAACTCGAAAGGTGACATATCACCGAGTCAAACGTGGTGAGAATTTAACTCTCATTGCACAGAAGTATGGGGTCACTGTTCAGCAAATTCGAAAAGAAAATAATATTCGTCCTCGTACAGTTTTATATGTTGGTAAAAAATTAAAAGTCACAGTGGATACAGTTCATGTTGTTAAACGTGGAGAGAATTTGTCATTAATTGCTGATAAGTATAATGTCAGTGTGAAAGACATTGTAAAAGCTAATGATTTACCAAAGAAAAGTCTTATTGCTGCTGGGCAAGCTTTACTCATTCCTAATTAATAACGGCTTTTATAGGTGACACCCCATAAAATGAAGTGAAGTGGCTCCATATTGGCGAGTGACTTCTTTTATAAAATTATTCTTTCGGTAAAACTCAACATTTTGAACGCCAGGGCTTGTAATGATATGAAGTCCATAGATTTTTTTTTCAAAAAGAAAATCTTTTACTTTTTCTATCATTTGACTACCAAGACCTGTACCACGTGTATTGGGGTGGACATTGATGTGAATATGGCATGGAAACTCTTGAAATAGATCTTGGAATAGGTAATAGGGTGCTGATGTACTTGGTGCTATCCATTTTGCGGCAGAGGCACTATTAAAGACACCAACACAATAACCCAAAATATTATTTTCTTTATCTGATGCTAAAAACAAAAAACTTTCTTTGGGGTGATCTAAATAACATCCTAACCACTTTTGGTAAAAAAACATTTTTTTCTCGTCAGTGGGAAAGTTTTTTATAGCAATAAAAAAAAAAAAAATCTCTTGAATTTGATTGAGAGA
>JAGRAB010000254.1 GCA_020435085.1 Bdellovibrionales bacterium
ACTTTTACATCCCCCACAAGAAATTTTTGAGCATACCAACGACCAAAAATATTTTTATCAAATCCTTGTGGAATTTGGCGCGCATACTTTGCCAACTCCGTTAGCTTAGATTGCTCCACAGCACAGTTCTCAGGAATTTTATTAAACCCTGCCCTGGCTTGAAGACTCATAATCCCCATTTGAGAAATAACTAGTAAAATAGCTAGTGATTTCAAATTCCCCATCTCTCACCTCCTAAAACGTACGACGTGGTTCGAAGTTCAAATACATTAACAAGGTCTTAAAAAAGCCCATAGTAAAATTAGGTGAATGTATCTGTTTCTTTAAAAAGACCGCTGAGGTTTAATTTATCGATACCTGAATACTCAATGGCTAAAGTAAGAACAGCACTTATTTTCATAGTCAAAAATATATCATTCTCAATTTGTCTATTTCTTTGACAGGATGAAGGTCGAATCTCAATGCCCATCCATAGATTTCTCTGGAAAATATTCCGATAGGTTTTGCAATGGCAGAAAGTGAATTCAAGAAAGTCATTTTTGACAATATCCATGGATATATCACCCTCAATAAAGTGGAATCTCGAATTCTTGAAACACCCTACTATCAGAGACTTCGATGGATTCGACAACTCGGATTTAGTTTTTATATTTTCCCGGGAGCCACTCATACACGCCATGCCCACGCACTTGGGGTTTTACATGTCATGCATAAGATTATTAAAAGTATTGGAAAGGCCACTACTGATACAAAACTCTTTGACCCCAATGCACGAGATGAAAAAACCACATTTCACCGTATGATGCGTTTAGCAGCTATGCTTCATGACATTGGAACTTTTCCATTCTCCCACTCAATTGAGCTGGCTTATATCAACCACTGGCGACACGCAAGCCAACTCGGCCGTCCCAAATACCGTGCTAACCATGAAGTTTTAGGCTCTGAGATTATTCAAAATACGGATTTCAAAGATGGTCTCACTCGCATTCTTAAAGAAGAAGGTATTGACCCTGATGAACTCTCAAAAATTATTGCTGGAAAGTCTAATAATCTTCTTGCCAACCAACTCATGCACTCCGACGTTGATGCTGACCGTATGGATTATCTCATTCGAGATGCTCACCACACAGGAATTAAACTTGGCCTTTACGATCAAGATCTCCTTATTCGTAGTCTAAAAGTTCATAAAGAAGATAATAAAGAGGTTCTCTGCGTGACCGAAGATGCAATGAATCTTGTCGATGCATTTTTAGTGAGTCGTTATTTTTGGTACTCTCAAATTATCAATGATGGAACCGGTTATAAGTTTGATCTTATTGCCGCTAAAATTTGTGAATACTTTCTAGAAAACGGACTTTCTTATTCATTTGATGCCTTAATGGATAAGGTCATCAAAAACCCCAATGAGTATTTTACTTTTAACGACTCTTATTTCATGGCAAAACTCCATGAGTATTTAGCAGGAAGAATTACCCACCCCATGATCCACGAGCTCAGTGAAATGTTAGCGCGACGAATTCCTCCGGCTCAGATTAAAATCACTCCATTATCATCAACAATTGTTGAATCTGAAGATCATCGCCAACATCTTGTGGAGCAGGCCACAAAAGCTGTGGATTGGCTCAAAGATGAATTAAAAAATTTAGACCCTCATGCTTGGCTTATTTTTGATATTCCGACAAAAGATGTGATGTTTACTAAAAATTTAGAAGTGTTAAAAAGAGAACTGAAAGGCCCCAATAAACCTCTTCTCGTTCGAGACTCAGTAAAAGTGCTTACAAGACAAAATGATTTAAAACTTCTTGTCGAAGTCTCTAGCTCTCTGATGACCATTTTATCCCAATACCGAAATTTTATTCCACGCGTCTATATTGCTCCCCTAGGTTCCGAAAAAAAAAAAAAAAATAAAGTTT
>JAGRAB010000255.1 GCA_020435085.1 Bdellovibrionales bacterium
ACGACCAACAACAATAATAGCATCAAGACCAAAAAAAATAAGTTTACGAATTGTTTCTATTTGCCACTGAGGAGCCCCCATTTGAATCAACATCTCAAGTCGCCAGAGGGCTTCTTTTCCACTTTTTGCATGCAAGCTTCCTAAAAAACCAGAATGTCCTGTAGAAAGTGTCAATAATAGATCTTTGGCCTCACTTCCTCGAACTTCACCCACAAGAATTCTATCAGGACGCATGCGAAGGGCTTGCTTTAATAAGTCTTGCTGAGTGATGGAAGAAAGTTGTTCAGAGCATGAAGATCGGGTGAGAAGTTTGGTGCATAAACGATGAGGAGTTATTAACTCACTGGTGTCTTCAATAATAATTAGGCGTTCATTTTCTTGCGACAATTTTAGTAAACTATTGATAAGAGTTGTTTTGCCGACGCCTGTAGGACCAACAATTAATAGATTTTTTTTATCTTTGTACATTTGTTGAAATAATTTTTTTTGACCTTCGTTGAGAAATTCTTGTTCACAGAGTTTTTCAAGGCTCCATGCTTTTCCAGAGTGACGACGCAAAGTAATCAATGATTTTTCTGAGCAAATGGGGTCTTGAATCATATGCACTCGAAAATCACGCCAAGATCCATCTTTAAATGGGGTTTTTAGATCAGTATGACATTGAGATTCTTCACTGAGGCGATGAACAAACTGCTGGTAAGTGAAATCACTTAAGAAGATATCGTCGTTGACTTGAAGGCATCCGCTCTTTTCAATAGCTATCATATTTTTGGCAATAATAATTTCGGTAATAGAAGGATCTTTTATCAAATTTTCAAGAGGACCACTTTCAAAAAACTCACTACAAAGCCTTTGTTGATAAAGTGGTGGATAAGTCATTATTTGATTTTGAATAAAAGCAGGAATATCGAGCGAGTTTTGAGAGTGAATATTTTTATATTTTTCAAGGCTTTGCTCTTTTTTTAAAGCTTGTAAAATATGGTCAGTGGCTTCAACAAGGTTCATGGGTTCACCTTTTTGTAACTGTCGAGCTCAGAAGGACGAAAGACCTTTGGAGTAACAAAAACGAGAAGCTCTGTTTTTCTTGAAGTGAACTTAGGGCTTCCGAAGAGGCGACCCAAAATAGGAATGCGCGACAGATACGGCAACCCTTGGCGAAACTGTGATTCAGATTGTCTGATAAGCCCAGAGATAACAACCGTTCGACTTTTATCTAAGTCGAAATAAGATTTCACTCGGTTGACTTCAAAAATGGGAAGTTGATCTGTTGTCTGGTTGAGATTAGGAATAGAAACTTCTGTCTCCACGGTTAAACTCATGCGGCCACTGGTATCAGCAACTGGATGAAAGCTCATTAAAATACCATATTTTTTCCACTCTACGGATTGCGAACCCCATCCAGAAATTCGAATGGGCATTTCACCACCAGCATGAAACTCAGATTTTTCACCACTTCGTGAAAGAAGGCTTGGGCGGGCAAGAATTTGTCCTTTCCCCTCACTTTCCATGAGAGTCAGTTTTGCAGAAAGCTCACTGGAGCCGACAGAAGGTAAAACACTGGTTTTGTAAGTGCCATAAGCCTCAC
>JAGRAB010000256.1 GCA_020435085.1 Bdellovibrionales bacterium
CCATGTTCTAACAATGTGGCAATTCGTCCAAATATATTCGGGATCCTTATCTACAAAAGCCGTCCCCATAATGTTTCCAACTTTATTAAGAGATGACCCCACTCTCTCATAGTAAGGAACCTGAATTTGAAATATTCGGTCAGTGCTCTCCTTTACTTCCAGAGGAATTTTTTGATCATTAGTATCAATAAAACCAGGGTCGAAGCTTGCTCCCAAAGAGGCATGCGATAAAAACATACACAGTATAAATATTAAAGATGACAATATCTTGATCATAATGGCAAAAATTGCAAATTCCCTTCTTATTTAAATCGTATTGGCCCACCCGTTAGAAGTGAGCCCCTGTGTAAAAGACAATTGCAACCAATACGCCAAGGTTGAATGTTATAAGTTGAATTACGAACGGTCCTGAAATCTTTTCTTAAACTTCGTTATGCTTTGGGTTTTTACCAATTGTTTAATAAAATTATCCTTAAAGGATTTCGCTTTATGAAAAAACTTATTTTTATTTTTATACTCTTCACAAACTACGCTTCATTTGCAAACAATGGTGATTTTTTAGATGAAACTCACCCCTGGTCATTGCCCACTCAATCCGTAGCCCCAATTTATATAGGCGTTGAGGAGTTTGAAAAACATAGTCGTGAGGTCGCACCCAATACACCACAGGCTAATTGCACAGGAACCTTAATTGAAGATGGAAAGTTTCTTCTTACGGCTGCTCACTGCTTTAGGGACCTATGCCCTACCCGAAAAGAAAAATTAAATACTCAACTCTCTGACTATTTTATTTTAGTTGATAACGAGAAAATATTCTTCGAAGCCGTGAATGTCGAGCCAAGCTATTGCCATCTGGCATTTGAACTACCATATGAGCAAAAGCTGGCCCCTAACCCGCTTTTGCCAGAGTTTCATCATGATATTGCGATCGCAAAAATAGACACAAATTTCATTCAAAATCTTCAGCGAAAAATTAATTACTTCCCAAAATTGAGATTAGTTCCTGGTTTTGACGAAAATTATGAAGTATTTAGATCGGTTGGATTCGGTGTTTCTGACAGATATATACAATTTAGTACCCAATGGATCGATGTTGATGACGATAATGTCCATGACTATTGGGATCAATGCCTTAGTACTCATGGAGTAAAATTGGCTTCTGGAAGGCTTGGTAGTAACCTAGATGACTATTTAAAAACAAATGGATGCGCAGAAGGCGAAACTCCCGATTTACCAATTTCAGTTTTAACATATTTTGAATCCACAAAAATCTCTCATAAAAGAGGTTTTGAATTTGCCCCTTTTCTAGATGTGGATTGGATTTTTACAACTAACCGACTCGATTCCACGTATTTTATTGTTAACCATGGCTATCGAGGATCTTTGTACCCCTACGAACACCGCGGTGCTCTCTCTTTTGGTGGAGACTCTGGGGGACCACTTTACAATCAATCTTTTTCAGAAATTGTTGCTATAACCATCATGCTTTCGAACTCTAGAGACTACATGTTAAATAGAATTATTAAAGAAAAGCCAAATGAAACTGAAAGAAAGGCTCTTTTAAATAGTGGTTTTACTTCATATTTAAAACTTTCAAAGCACAAAGACTTTATTGAATCGATATTATTTAATAACAACTAAACGTGCCTTTACTTGAACGCTAATTGATGTCCAAGCAATTTACAATTTATGATTATTTTCACCACCTGCGCTTTTCAAAAGCGAGCCCTTAGAAAATCTGATATTTATTCACAAAATTATTTTCAAATATCAATTTTCCAAGGGAGATTGTAGTGCCTTCAAAAGGTCTATTATTAGTTCTTATCTTTTTTTCGAATTTCTCAATAGCTCAAATTTTTAAGACTAATGAGTACTATGTAGAACTACACAAAGTGGCGAGCTTTCAACTCATTGACTTTTCTGGTTCTTTGATGCCGATTAATGGAACACAACCTTTGCAAGAGTTGACCTCACAACTCGACAAATACACACCAGTTATATTACTTGTGAGTTATTCACCAGGGGGTTTTAATGTTGGTTTTATTAACATGATGAAACGACTAAAAAACTCCGGTCAACGGTCAGTTACTATGATAATAAACGGCCCCTGTTTGTCATCTTGTACAATTTGGGCGGCTCTCGCTGACAAAACATATTTAGTAAAAGAAACCGGATCTCTTCATGTACATCGAACTTGGATTTTTACTTCAGATCTCACGATATACTCACCAAAAACGATGGCTTCAAAATATGGAAAATGGGGTGCGAACAAAAAATGGTTCCTCTCTCATTTGTATGTGTTTAACAAAAAGTACCAAAAATTTGGCTATGAGCTCAATTTAGATGAAAGCCTTGAATCTGGCCTTGCCGATAAAATCATTCGAATTCAAGATATCAACCATATCTTAAGATTGTGATAATATTGAAGAGTTCGACCTTAGCTATAAATGGCAAAGAATTCGATACATCGGGTTGAATTTTTTTTAATTAGTTGATTCCTTTTGAGTTTCACCATACCTCTTATAAATCTATTTATGATTAATTTAACAAAGGGGATTTTGTATGTTGAAAGCCTTTAAACCACTACTTGTAACAGTAGGCTTGTTACTCTCTACAATGGCACTGGCTGGGATCACGGATGTCGAAAAGTTTAACTCCATCGTCAAAGAAATTTTAGCACCACTCAATAATAATTTAACTCAAGTAGATATGACAGCAAATACACTAACGTTCTCAGGCGAAAAACTTTCTGCCTTCAATGGTGATGCTTTATTGGCAAAAGAAGGAAAGTTCAATCGCTTTGCTGCACTTATTAACCTGAGCTTTCTTAATGAAAATGAAACTTCGGCTGCGGCTTCTGGAAGCCTTGCCTTAGACCTTCCAACGGCTTTTGGGCAAGATACTCTGAATAAATATGCTCCATACCTTGCCGATTATGCAAAAGAGCTTGTTGCTCAATACACCTCTCAGTATGGCGACAATGCTGAGGTGACCGCTCGTGTTTATGACAGTAAATATGATGATAATGAAAATATTTTGGAACTTAAGTTTGAAATAAATATTTCTATTACTCTTGAAAACTTAGATAAAGAACTTTTAGAGTCTACTTTTTTAAAAAACGCACTTTTCACTTTAACTGTTCATCGGGCTGGCATGACATTTGATGGAAATGTTGATTTAAATCCTGACTATAAATATTTTAAAGAAACAAATAGCGATATTAAAGAACTCTTTTCTAAACTCTTAGAAAAAGATACTGAGACAATGAATCGTTTTTATTCAAACTTTGAATCCCTCGATGATCTCTTAGAAGATATTGTCAATACCAACGCAAACGAAGAAAATTAAAAATCGTCACCGATGGCTCACTTTTTAAATTCAAAAGTGAGCCATTTTCTTTGATATCTTAAAAACTCTTTTCTCTCTCATCTACTTCAATAACGCAACCGGCACTTGACTTGGAATCATTACTTTTGCGGTTTATAGTACTTAAAATTACAGAGAGGAGATTATCTTGGAAAATATTAATATCTATACAGAAGAAGCCATTCGGTTAGTTATGATGCACGGACCGAAGTTGGTCTTAGCTGTTGTTGTTTTAATTGTTGGACTTTCTTTAGCAAATTACCTTACTCGATTTTTTAAATCGATTCTCGTTGCAAGAAAAATTGATCCAACACTTACCCCATTCTTAACAAACTTGCTCGGATGGGGACTAAAGGCTCTTTTATTTATTTCTGTTGCCTCAATGGTTGGAATCGAAACAACTTCTTTTATAGCTGTCATTGGTGCCGCTGGTTTGGCTGTTG
>JAGRAB010000003.1 GCA_020435085.1 Bdellovibrionales bacterium
TATTTTTTACTATTTATCCAGATCTCAAGGATAACGCAGTTCTCAACCAGACGTCGGCTGGCCCCTTACGGCTAATGACATTCAGAGAGAGCTGTTGAAATAGCTTTTGAGGAGCCTTTTAATGAAAACTCATATTCAACCACAGAACCTTTTGCATCACTGAGGACGACAATAGTCTTGTTTCCAGCCTTTAAATCTAAAATTAAGGAGTCGCGGTCTTTCAATCGAGCCAAAGCACCTTGTAATTTTTTATTTTGTGACATGGGTTGGTTGGCGTAAGTGAGTGAGGCTATTTGACGACGATCGGTTTGAAGAGTGGCTTCTAAAAACTTAACATTTTGTCCAGTCACAACTTGGACTGTGGGCTCAGCAAAACGTTTCTCATTGGCGGCCTCAGCATAAACCTCAAGTCGGGCGACGACTTGGCCTTGAGCATCTTTAACTTCAGTATAGGCTAAACATGCTGGTTGATTCCAGAGAGCATGATTTTTAATAACTGCCATAGTCCAGTCGCGAGATGGAGAAACCTTGATGGGCTGTTCATCCATATTAAGACTGCCACTAAGCTCTTCAAGAGTTTCATCATTAATACTTTGAGATTTGAGTATGCCAAGGAGATTGTCTACTTTTTCTAAGAGTTTCTCAGTTTTTGGTGCGATGGAGGCGACTTCATCTTTTAATATCTGTAAATCTCCTTGTGATTGAACAAGGCCTTCACGAGTTCGAGCAAGTTCATTTTCGGCAAGGGTCAGTTCATTAAGAGTCAATTCAAGGTCTTTAGCCACCAGTTCGGATTCATGTTGAAGTTGGAGAATCTCTTTTTCAGATTGAGCTATTTGTTGTTGAGATTGAATAAGTGTATTTTTCCAATCTAATAATTGGTCAACATGAGCCTGCTCAGCATCCCGCTTGACTAAAATCGAGCGAAGGGTTGTCTCTAGTGGAGCAACATACTTATCTTCAAACTTTTTGATATCTATATATATAGGTTCTAAACTGGATGTGATTTGGCGATTATCAGCAAGATCTCGACGATTGGCCACTTCATTTTCAGAAATAGTCTGTTCTGCGTCGTCAATAAAATTTCGACTCGCAATTTCGCCATCTTTTGCTTCTCGTGTTTTTTCAAAGATTTCACTAAGCTCTTGTTCAAGGTTTGAAAGACGAGACTCTATGGGCGAGAGTCGGTTTTGAAGATCTTCAATTCTTTGTGAGGCCACCTCAATGCGTTGATCGAGTTCACGAATGGTTCTTAAATCATCTCGTCGATTGGCTTCTAGGCGGTCAATATTTCGCGATATTTGACTCACATCACGTAAGTATTCTCTTTCTTGATCTTTTAAACGAGGAAGGTTCTGGCGCATGCGAGGAATCTGAGCCAATTGACTTTCAATATTTTCAAGTTGTTTTTTTAGCTTATTTAATTGTTGTCGTGCTTGTTGGAGTTCGTTTCTACTTTGAGTCAACTCTCGCTCAAGTGGTTGAGCAGATCTTTGGAGATCAGTGATGTTTCTTTGAATTTGTCCAACGCGTTCTTGTAATACTTGGTTTTCCTTTGTGAGATTTTGTATTTCTTCATTTAATCTTTGAATTTGAGAAATAATTTCTCTCAATTTTTCTCTGTCGGATCGTAGTTCTTTAAGCAAAGCCACCTTCTGTTCAATTTGACTAGCAAGGGTTTCTTTTACATTCCTTAAAGAAGAAACTTTTTGATTGAGTTCATTGAGCTGTCTATTAGCTGCTTGAAGCTGATTTTCCAAACCTTTGAGTTGCTGATTTAACTCACGAGCTTGTGCGCGTAATTGTTCAATATTTTCTTGCGGAGGAGCATTTCCTCTCTCGCGGCGTCGATTTTCATTTCGAATGCGGCTTTGAATTTGAACAAGTTTTTCTTTTGTGTTTTGAAACATTTTTTGAATTTCATCTCTTTTCATTTTTTGTTCTTGTTGCGAAGAAATCAATGATTCCAATTCACTTGACTTATTACGAAGCAGTTCTCGTAGAGAAGGTATTTCTTCTTCCAATTTTCTTATTTCATCTTGAGAGTTTTCAGTACGCTGTTTTTTTGCTTGCAACTCCTTAAGGTTACGATTTTTTTCAGTAATAGACTTATTGATCTGCTTTTGCTCTTGTTGAATAGAAGCGGCATTACTTTGTTTTTCTGAAATATTTCTTTGAATATCACTGAGCTGACTTTGAGTTTGATTGATGTCAGCTTGAATATCACTCACTGCAGCCTCAGCGTCAGGAATGTTGATGAATTCCCGGTCTCGTTGCCTTCCTCTTCGAGGTGGACGCCCCTGCCCCTCTCCTAAGAGTTGGTTTCTTCTTCTTAAAAGCTGAGGTTCTGAATCAATTATTTTTTGTGCTTCATCAATGCGGCTTTGAACATTAGACAGTCGAGATTCGGCATTATTTAAGACAGAGCGTTGCGATCGAATTTCCATATCAGTGGTTTGAAGGCGGCTATCAATATTTCCTCGGTCAAATAAAAGCTGCGATTGAATTCGAGAGGTTTGATCTAAATCATCAAGGATTTGTCTCTTTTCTTGGCGAAGAGGTGGGAGAGATTCGCTTTCAATTTGTCGTTGACGAAGGTTTAATTGATTTTGAATTTGAATCCAAGTGGCAAGAGATTGCTTTTCGTCTTCAACTTGCTGAGAAAGTTGTGAATTTTGTTCTCCTCGAGTACGAATATTTCGTAAATTGGTATCCTTTTTGAGTTCAAGGCGAGTTTTTTCTCGCTGCAAAGTTTGGTATTCTGAATTTTCTTTTACTTTTGCAATTTGTGCTTCAACGGCGTTTGCTTCATGCTGAATTTTATCCACAGAAACTTGAAACTCATTCGCTTTTAGTTGGAGCGAGTCTTCGTTAATATTGTCTCGTCTAGAAAAATATTGGGATGATTGTGCGGATTTGATCGTCGATTGTATTGCAGCTTCTGAGTTTGAAATTTTTTGACGAGAATCAAGAATCAAGTTGGGGATTAGAGATTGTCTTTCAACCAATGCCTGTTTTTTTTCAGAAATTTGACTCACTTGGTTTTGTTGAGCGTCTACTGTAGTCTGAAGCGATATAATTAAATCCTCAAGAGTTTTAATATCTTCATCAGCAGTGGTTTCAAGAGAGGAAAGCCTTTTGTATGAAGTCGTGTAATCTGCCGTTGCTTGAAAATACTGTGTTTCAAGTGGTGTCGCCTGTCCATAGGGTGAGTGAAGACTCATAAGAGTAATGATGAATACAGAGACTATTGAGTTTTGGGTTGGGCAGATATGTTTGACCATGACTTTTCCTTCCGAATGATTAAAGTATTGCAAGGTGGGGGAGGGCAATACCGGACGCCATATTAAGCGTGAGTTATTAAATATCATAGAGGAATATAAAAAGTTGAAAACGTTTCAGGAGCTGTAAAGAAGTTGAAACAAAAAGTAATACCAATCCCAAAAAATAATGGTCCAACTTCATAAGTCACCAAGGAGGTATGCCATTTTGGTGTAAACCAAAGTCCAGTCGACGCGGTAGTGAAATTAAAAGGAATATAGTCACTAACGCCTCGTGCAAGATTGCTATAAATACAAAATCTTCGTACTCGTTGTTCACTTATGAATTTGGACCATTATTTTTTGGGATTGGCATTACTGACGAAAGAACTCCATCGCGGCTTTGTGATAGTTGTTGGCAATGGAATGGGAGCGACTGCCAAGAGCTGCGAAAACATCAGAGAGAAGAAAGAAAAGAGCCACTCCAATGAGCCATCGTTTTTGTCGGTGAATGGACATTCGCTGCAGCCGCGAATCAATTTTTAGGGTCATAAACAAAATCACAGGAGGAAAGCATAATAAAAAGTGCCAATGATTGAATTCAACGGGAGAAAGCCCTGCAGCCAAGACCATTGCAATGAATGTATAAAAAACATAAAGGGAGTAGCGATCTCTAGGGTTGAGTTGGAATTTGTCGTAGGATCTTTGATAGATTTTACTTTTATAGAGGCTCATTAATCGTTGATAACTCCAGCGTAGGCTTAAAAAGAAGGTGGCTGCGGCAACAGGCCACTTCAAAATATGAAATACCCAAGAGAGAGTTTCTCTCAACCAAATCCAAGAGATCCAACTGAACTCGATTTCAGTAAATATATGGCGGGCATAATAAGTGGATCCATATCTCACCCAATAAGAGACAGCTTTTAAAACAGGATAGACATATAAAAAGTTGCGACCAATAATGGCTTTATTGGGGTTTGCAACAGTGATCGAAAGTTCGGGGCTATTCATATAAGCCAATGCCCAAGGGACAAGACTGGCAAAGACAATAGCTGTTCCTGCGGCAAAGCCCCACCAACTCACTTTTAACCAACGAAAATACAAAAGTAAAAAAGAACAAATGGCAAGAATCACTGCTGAATAGTGAAATTGCACGCAGAAGCCAATACTTATTATGTGTAAAGCTGTGTGGAAAAAGCTTTTTTCTTTCATATTCATAGAAGTCCACATGTGGGCGGTTGAAAATAAAAACAAATAGGCGGGGTTATAAAGCTCTGATTGTTCCACTCGCCAAGGGTTAATCCAGTAAAAAACCACAAGGAGAGGAAAGAGGGATTGGCCTGTGATGAGTTTTGCGAGCTTTACCAATATCCCCAGTGAAAGAATATGAGTCAGTAAGATGACTACCATGGCGGAGTAAGGAGAAAAATAAAGCTTCATGGGAAGGGCTGTGACGGCGGTCATCAGGGAACCGGGAACAAACCCAACACCAGAACCGCGGTTTCCAAAGTGAGACCAATGCCCTTCAAAAAGTAAAAGTCGCACTTTTTCAAGAATTTGAACATTATCGTAGTGAATCTTTAAGGTGTGAAACATGAGGAAAGAAAGCACAACGCCACTGATAAAAATGATCCAGGCAAAGTACTTAAAGGGTTTGGTGTTATAGGCTATAGAAATTTTGAATACCTTTTTTATGGGTCTGTCATACTATGACTGAGGGATACTGGAGCGGTCATGAGAAAATTTTTCATAAGAACAACTCGCAGCAGCATCTATAAAAAACTAA
>JAGRAB010000004.1 GCA_020435085.1 Bdellovibrionales bacterium
CCGCGTTCGACGGATGCAATCATATCTTCAAGAGAGGATTCACCAGGTTCTATATTGAGATTTGCCATTCGATCTAATGGTGGGCGATTCCAAGATGTGGCACGAGCACACGCAACGCCTGGAACTTTGGAGCGAAGCTGACTTTCTAAACTACCAAGACCTCTAAGGAGAACTCCATCTTTAATTAAATATTGCTTTTCTGCCTTTGCTCCGGTGTCATCAAACATATAAGAGGCCAGCTCTGTTTCAATGGTAGGGTCAAAAGTCACATTGAGTTTTGAAGAGCCATATTGAAGTTTTCCAAAGTCTTCTAAATTAACAAAGCTCCAGCCGGCATAATTTCGCTCATCACCTAAAATGCGATCCAACTCAAGTGGGTGGCCGATGGACTCATGAATTTGTAAATAAAGTTGGCTGGGTGCTAGAATCACCTCTCTTGTATCAGAGGGGCAATTTTCTGCCTGCAGAAGCTCAAGGACTTGTTCGCTGATATTATTTGCCTGTTCCATCATTAGATTTCGATCAAAAAATTCATACCCCATTTGGCTAACTTCTGAACCACTACTTCGACTTTGCACTTGTCCATTGTTTTCCGCTGTGACTTCTAAATTTAAGAGATTCTGGCTGATTGTTTGTTGGAAGTCAGATCCGTTAGAGCTCACAAAGTGAGTGCGTGTGATAGAGTGAGTCGCATACGCATGACGACTTAAGATAGAATCTGATTTTTTCATCGTTTTTGTACAATCGATTAAAAGACTGCTCAACTCAGCGATACCCATGGTATCAAAACTTATTTTTGAAGGGCTAGAATAACTTCCGATAGCCTGAGGACGTTGATCTTGGCTAAATGGAATCAATTGCCAATTTTTTGCAATTTCGGCCATGCTCATTGCTTTTTGATAAGCGGCTTGAACTCCCTCAAGGCTGACATCGCAAGTGCCCGCGTAAGAAAATTGTCCATCAACAAGAACTTCAACCATAATTCCAGATGTTTTACTATGAAAAGTGGGACGTAACTTTTCATCACGAGCAAAAAGAGTGCGTGTTTCATCTTCTACAAAGCGGAGACTTGTCCACTCTGCTTTTGAGTTTAATTGGTCAAGATAGCCTTTGAGTTTTGAATGCATCCAAATACCCCTTTTAAGAGAATCTTCTCAACTTAAAGGAGAGATGTGCGGGTGTCTATGGAAAAGGGCAAAACTAATACCAATTCCAAAAAATAATTGTCCAAATTCACAAGTCACCAAGGAGGTTTGCCATTTCAGTGCAAGCCAAAATCCAGTCGACGCGGTAGTGAAATTAAGAGGGATATAGTCACTAACGCCTCGTGCAAGATTACGATAAATACAAAATCTTTGTACTCGTTGTTTACTTGTGAGTTTGGACAATTATTTTTTGGAATTGGCATAGTAAAGAAGTAGCATTTTTGGCACCAGTTCTAAAAATGAACAGAAATGGCAGCAAGAGCTGAAGCACCGCCGATAAAATACATCGTATTTTTAATATCACTATTTGACTCTTGACTGGCCTGAACAAAGTTGAGCCCTGAAATAGTTAGGTATGTGAAGAAGCGAGTCCATTTATTTGTATTTTCTTTTTCTTTCTGGATCATTGCGTAAGAATTGAGTATTTCGTTTTTTTGAGTCAGTGTTAGGCTTGAGGTATTTTCAATAATTTGAAAAAACTGACGATCATGGCTTCCAACATTATATTGGTAAAACCCATATCCAAAAGCCGCAATCGCCAAGGTTTGAGAGACGGAGTAAATCGACTTTTCTAAAGATTGGTCAACGCTGTGAAACCCCACAGTCGCTCCGAGAAAGACCAGGGAACTACTGACCATATAGGCAAGACCTTCTTGCCGTTGTCGACTTGTTTCTTTGTCAATATGAACTTGGAAATCGGACCAAGTCATTTGAGCCAAGTTGGATTTATTTTGAAGAGTATTTTCAGTTGCAAAGAGAGATTTCTTAGGGGATTCAAGTTGAGAGTCTCTCTCGTCAATTAAAATTTGAGCTTGGCTAGCCATGCTAAAAAATACAAAAAGAATCAAGAAAAATCGAATGCTAAAAGACAAGGCCAAACTCCAAGTTAACAGTTTTGTTTGTTGAAGTCGATCCATCCCACTCATGCACCTGATTTTGAAAGTAGGCAACTCCTGTACGGGCTGATAAAAACTGCGTAGAAACTCCAAGTGAAAAAGCATCTTGAGCAAGTGAGAGATCTGTTGCGACGAGACCAAGACCATAATGGGTTCCAAAAGAAATACGATCCCAAGGGTCTGTGATTTCTCGGTCATGTCGATAGCTAATACCGAGATCCAAATTTCCAAAAGTAATTGGAACCGAAGTCCCGATACCGGTATCGACAAAGGCCCCTACGAGTTCACTGGGAGGACGATCGCCGGAGTGATGGACTTGTAAGTTTTTAAGTTGCGCTGTTAATCGTGGTTTCCAATCGGTATCTTGTAAAATAACGATACCAGGCTCAAGAAAGAGTGATTTATGACTTTGAATTTTTAATTGTGATGGATCGGACAAAACATCAAAAAGAGCAAACTCTTGAAAAATAAATTTTCTATCAACAGCACGCCCTTGAAGACCGAGAGAAATAACAGTGTTGTCCCATTGAATAGGAAGGGCTCCCTGAAGTTGGAGAGATTCTTCAATATAAACTTTTAAATCGACCTGTGGATAAGAACGGTTCTTCAGTTCAGAAAAATAACTCATATAGAGGGGAATATAGGAAAATGAAAAGTATTTAGATTTTACCCATAAAGCAGAGCCTGCTTGAAGTTGTAAGGCTTTTTGCTCTTCAAATAATTTTTCGATAACGCCAAATTCATCTTTATTTTGGATATCTTTTCGATAAGCATTGACCCTTTGGTAGTGCTCACCCAAAAAAATATTTGCCACAAAATTTTGAGAACTTTCTAAAGGAAGTAAAGCGGGATGGCAAGGGAGGCTATAGCTTGTAGCTATGAGAGTTCCGCAAGAGGAACCTAAAACCATTTGTCGTAACTCTAAAGGTGCGGCCCCCTTTGTGAAAGAAAAACAAAGGGAGGGGAGTATGAGTAAAATAAAATAAATCCATTTTATTGACACTCGCTGCCCTCCCATAGGCCAGCAATAATGAGTGTGGCAATGTCTAAATTATCATTATTATTTTTATCAAACTGAGAGATATTAAAATTATCTGAAATATCTTTCGTCCAGTTTTCAACATGCTTTTTGTCAGAGAGTTTAACAAGTCCTTTGCTGATATCATAAAGAAGATTTAAGACATCATTTTTGAAAGTTTGAAGTTCATCTTTTACAAACAAATCAAAATTTTTATTACAACTGAGAACACTTTTAAAATACTCACGGTGTTGAATATGAACTTGAATTTGAATAAATTTAAGGGTTCCACGATAAAGATAATTTCCATGACTCCAATAAGGAGAGTCTACTGATAATATGTCAAGAGCTTGAAAAAGATAACTTTCATTTTCAAATTTTGGAAGGGGAAGGGTGGAGAGAACAGAGAAGAAATCAATGACATCATAAATAGCTTGAATTCCTTTAAGAATGGATTGAATATTCTTTCGATCATCATCTTTACGGACACTTTTCTCTAATATTTTTTGCATACGCAATTGTTTTGCTGTTTCTTCAGCCGTTTTTGGCTGAGAGAGGTTTTTTAATCTTTTAAGAAATTGAACAAACTCAGCCATTTGGATTCCGGCTTTTTGGACGTATGCAGATGCCAATGTTATTTGAACTCGTGAATGTTCGGAAGGGTCTAAAGAAAGGGATTCAAAGTAAGGGGTAAGCACTTGAATAGCTGTGTCAGCATTGTTGTTATCAATCCAGTACTGAGCCTCTTGAATGGCCGTTTTTACCTCTGAGGTTTGGTTTTTTGAGTCTGTTCCTGACGAACAAGATATCAACACCATTGTATGAAATACACAAAAGAGGCGTGTTAAAGTGTTGAAACGGGACATGGGGGTCAAGAATTTTCTCCTTTTTGCAAGGACTTAAGCAATGAAGGTGCCAATTCTAAAATGGCTTTGTTCTTGCTTTGCAAAAAGCCATCGTTTTATTTGAGGAGCTTAAAAAATGTTTCAAACCTTTATTTCAAGTTTTATGTTGGTTTTTATCTGTCTTGCAATGTCAGGGGC
>JAGRAB010000005.1 GCA_020435085.1 Bdellovibrionales bacterium
TGAAAAATAGGCTAGAACTCCACTGATATTTTACACTGTAACGAGGGGCCAGAAGATATTCCTCGGTGGGAGAAAAATAATCCAACCTTAGTGCCGGCGCCAAAGTCCAATTGGAATCAGGAGCTTTCCAAACACCTCGCCAATAGGGAGCCAATATAAAATCATCACTGTTCACTTCTCGATGGACCGTCGACGAGGTCGAAATCGGCGAACTGACTCCCCCACCATCGTCTATTGTGGAAGGAAGACTCAAATTCACTTTTCCATGAGTATATTCATTGTCCATTCCCAAGAAGTGCGTCCAACTCGATCCCATCTTTTTTTCGATTTCGGCTCTTTGAGTGATCACTTGAGCTTGTAAATCGAAAAAGTAATCACTCAAATCAAAACGCATCTTATCCTGTCCGATGCCAAGAGAGTATCGCCCCGTGAGGGTATTGGAATAGGTTTGAGTGATTTGAGGAATCAATCGATAAAAGCTGGTTTCATTTGAAAAGTTACCCCGAAGTGCAGGGTCTTCGTTTACAGGTTGCTTGAGGATGAACTTAAGTTCATCTCTCGAAGCAATTCCAACCACATGTAACTTTGTTCTCTCGGAAATCTCTCGATCATAAACCGTCGCAAAATCTCCAAAGCTGGGGGCAACAGTAAGATCCAAATCCTCATTGTCTTTCATCGCTGTCTTAAGCACATAACCAATGTAACTGTAACGTGCAGTTACAAGCAGGGAGCTTTTGTCGTCAAGTGGCATCTCAATCAAACCACCGGCCTTTGCCGTGTCTACAAAGACAAAACCCTTTAGACGCTCTTTTGTAGGTTCACGTGTTCTAAGCCCCACGATCCCCCCCATAGCACGCCCGTACTCAACTCCGTAACCCGCAGATAAGTAATCCACTTGCTCTACGGCTTCGGGAGTAATGACACTTGTGAGGCCACCAAAATGGAAGATCAATGGCACTGTATTTTGGTCCATCAAATATTTAGTATCCTCTGGTGCCGAGCCTTGAATGATAACGTTACTTGAAATGCCTGATGGACGAGCCACTCCCGGTAAGTTTTGCACTGCTTTGACAGGGTCTCCATTGGCCCCTGGCATGGTGAGGAATTGTTCACGCTTGAGGATTCTCGTGGTGTCATCCCGTTTGTCAGCCTTACCTAAAACAGTTGTTTCAAAAGTATTATAACTCACTCTCTCTAAAAAAAGTTGCGCATCAATTTCATCACCTGCACCCGCGTCACCTTTTTTTTTCAGTTTCACATAATTCGTTACATTGACAACCACCTCAAAAGGTCCGGTGGGCAAATTTGCAATTTCAAATCTGCCATCAGGTCCCGTAGTGGCTTTGAGCTTATGAGGAAGTACAAAGACATTAATCCCACTTAACGGGCGCGCAGTCCCTTTTTCGAGAACCCGTCCCTCCATACGAGCGTCTTCTGTTTGTAGGGATTCCTTTTCTTCTCCCGCCGAAGCTGAAGCCTTTTCTGCGCATATCTCTTAATTCTATTTATAAAAAGAAATAATACCAATTCCAAAAAATAATTGTCCAAATTCACAAGTCACTAAGAAGGTTTGCCATTTTGGTGCAAGCCAAAATCTAGTCGACGCGGAAGTAAAATGAAGAAGGATAGAGTCACTAACGCCTCGTGCAAGATTGCTATAAATACAAAATCTTTGCACTCGTTGTTTACTTGTGAATTTGGACAATTATTTTTTGGAATTGGTCTAACTCTCAACAACATCCTGAGGCTTGGTCATCATGAGGTATCTTATTACACTGAATCCACTCATAAACTTTTGCTCCCGAATAGGCTCCAATAAGAGGTGCTAAAATATAAAGCCACAAAGAGCTAAAGTTTTGAGAAATAAATGCTGGACCCAATGTTCGAGCTGGGTTTATTGATGCTGATGTGAGTGGCCCTCCAACAAAAGCACAAAGTGTTACAATAAGACCAATGGCCACTCCTGCCAATTCTCCAACAGCTCGAGAATCTGTTGCCACACTAATGATAACGAACATAAGAGCAAAACTTAAAAGTGTTTCAACAAAAAAACCAGCACCGAGACTTATATGTAAAGTCGTCACACCAAAAGAGTGTTGGCTTCCCCAGATAAAACTATGCGCAAGAGAAGCTATCATTGCTCCCAATACTTGAGCAAAAATATATCCTGGCACTTTATACGCAGGAAAACGACCAGCTCCCAAAAAGGCCAACGTCACTGCTGGGTTAAAGTGGGCACCCGAAATATGCCCCACCGTATAAATCATTACGGTGACTGTTCCACCAAAAATAATGGGTATAAATGCATTGAGATGACTGTTTCCTAATTCCGCTAAAATAATGGCTCCACATCCAAAGAAAACAAGAAAAAATGTTCCAATAAATTCAGCAATATATTGAGGCAGTTCATTTTTAAATTTCATTTTCTCTCAACTCGCTTTCAATATGAGTAATAAACTCTTTTATTTCATCTCGAACACGTCGATAAATAAATAGAATCTGGTTCTCATCTGTTAAATTTTTTGTCAGCCTTGGAGGATCATCAAAACCTTTATGGATAATTTTTCCACCAGGGAAATAAGGGCAAGTTTCATGGGCGTCAGAACATACCGTAATGACATAATCAAAATGAATGTTTGGTAATTCATCAACTGTTTTTGATTGATGTGAGGAAATATCAACTCCCACCTCGTCCATGACCTTCACTGCATAAGGGTTCAGTCCATGCTTTTTTGTTCCCGCAGAATAAAATGAATATTTCTCACCCTTTAATTTTTTTGCCCATCCCTCAGCCATTTGAGAACGACAAGAGTTTCCTGTACAAAGAAAAAGAATATTTTTCATATGAGAATTCCACCTATAAGATCAACTTACCTCAACTCAAAACTATTCACCAATAGGTCCTGCCAACTCCATATATCTTTTAAAACTTGGACGGTCTTGGCACCTTTGAATATAAGAGGTAAACACAGGCTTTGGCTCTAAAGCCTTCGTAAAGATATACCATTCAATATTTGATGCCATATAAAGATCTGCAGCCGAAAATTTATTTCCAGCAAGAAAGTCTTGAGACAAAGCTTTTTCAAGAGTTGACTCAACGTCTTGAGAACTTCCATAACCAAGGTGACTTGGCTTTGGGGCATTTTCTCTTGGACTTATTTTATCAAGCATTGCTGGCTCCAAACATGAAGCTGCAAAAAACATCCAACGGTAGTACGCCCCTCGCTCTGGATCTCCAATGACCGGAGCCATTTCTGCCTTGGGATAAATATCTGCTAAGTATGTACAAATTGCTGCACACTCCGTAACAGCCACACCTTTATGAACAATCGTAGGTATTTTTCCCATAGGATTGCTTTTTAAATATTCTGGAGACTTATGATCTCCTGTTTCCCACTTTAAAAGTTTGATTTCATAATCTGCACTGACTTCTTCTAACATCCAATGAACAATTCTTCCACGAGACATTGGATTATAATAAAATTGAATTTTATCTGACATGTTTAACTCCTTAATTTTTTATATAGCTAAAATAACTGTTCCGGCACAAACAAGTATTCCACCAACTATTGTTTTTATTTTTAAAGGTTCATTTAAAAATAAAGCGGCTAGTAAAATTACAAATACCACACTTAATTTATCTACTGGAGCCACTTTTGAAGCTGGTCCCAACTGAAGAGCTCGATAATAACAAAGCCAAGAGCTTCCTGTCGCAAATCCAGATAAAATTAAGAACAAAAGGGACTTTTTGCTCAATTCAGAAGGAAGCACCCACTCCTTATTAAAAGAAATAAAAAGTGCTGAAACCATTAAAATCACAATGGTTCGAATAAATGTCGCAAGATTTGAGTTGATCTCAGAAACGCCTATTTTACCAAAAATCGCCGTAAGTGCTGCAAAAATTGCTGAAAATAATGCAAATAACTTCCAGTCATTAATCATTCATTGATCCCTCTCCTGCAAAGGCAAGAATATGACCATCAAAATCCATCACATAACCAGCACGATCACCCCAATTTCTATTAAGAATAGGACTTATGAGAATAGCACCATTATCAATAGCACGGTTTAAAAAGTCCTCTGGATTTTCAATTCGAATATAAAGTTCTACCCTTGGAATACCAGCTCCCAAACATGGGTCCGGCATTTTCTCCCCTAGAAGAGTTTTAATTCCTTTTTCTGGCATCAATCCTAATACATGACTTGAATTTAATTGAAACTCTGTCATACCTGGAACATCTAACCTTGGAGATTGACCAAGTACATGCGCATAAAATTCACAACTTTTTTTTTGATCTGAAACATATAGAATAGAATGAACAATCATTGATTTTTTCCTGCCACAAGTAAAATCTAAAAATGACATATTAAGGAAAAGACCTAAATTGGCAATGTAAAAAGAAAATAAAGGAGTAAAAGATAAATACCACTCATACCCGCAGCACCTAAATTACTAATACGACTATTCTGCTCAAGATATTGATGAAGCGTATAAAATAGAGGAAACAAAAGTAAAAACAATAAAATGGTTGTTGGCGCGATGGGTAAATAAAATTCTCCGGCAATTCCCATCAGACCCATAATTCCTGTTAATAACAAGCCAAACGGCAGTAATAAAAACATCACTTGCGTCATACCACCAAAGACATTGCTTAGAGCAATTCCTAGCTCTCCCCTTCGATGTGATTTATAAACAATAATATACTCACTAATCCCTGCAAAAAATGCGAGAATGGCAGAAGTTCCTATTTTACCTATCTCAGCATTCGCCAAGGTAATTTCAGCAAACTCTCCAATAGCCTCACCACCACAGTAAGAGCCTAAAATTCCAAAAAAGAAATAAAGAACAATCATTCCCCAGCGTGTGTCATACCCCAGCTCATCTGGATCTGGAGGTAATGAACTGGGGCTATCGTGGCCTTCCCGATAGTAACGCACCAACGTATGAAAATAATAAGCGTAGATCGCAATCAGAACACCACCAATTACAATCAGATCCCAGCCCACCAATTGAGAGTTGGGCTCTTTAATATTTAGAGTCAACATCACAAGTCCAACAGTCAAAGCCACAGCTGAGCCGGCGATAAGAATTTCTCCCCCCGCGACAGTCAAGGATTTTGGCATTTGATAGGCTCCATCCGTATCCTTTGGAAGGAAAAATGCATAAAGAGAATAAACAATTGAGTTATTAAAGATTGTCACAATCGCCGTCAAAATGGCCATTAAAGGATCAACCTTCACTAAAAAACTAATCACTACAAATTCTGGTAATGTACTTAAGATGGAGCCAACTGTTCCGGAGATAAAACCATCCCAGCCCATTCGAGCTCCTACACGCTCAGCCCCAGTGACAAGAGCCTCACAGGCTCCTTGTAAAATACAAAATCCAAAAATCAACTTGGATGTCGCCTCCCAAAAGCTTTCTTCAGGAAATGAAAAAAAATGGTTATGCTCATTCAGTTTTAAAATGAACCACCCCATCATTCCAAAAAACATGACCCAATGCCAACCCTGAAGGCCTCTTCTCTGAGCATCAAGACCTCTTAAGACTCTTCCGATCCATGCATGTCGTGACAATTGAGGACTATTTTGAAGCTCAGATTTTCTTGATCTTATTAGCTCATCAATGGATTTTTTAAATAAAATGGACTTGCTAAGAAGCTCTAAAAAAGATTTTTTATCAATGGCCCAAACATGAACGTCCGTCTCGGCATCAACTGAAGCAGAACGAGGCTCACCTGTTAAAACAGACATTTCTCCAACAACACCTCCGTCAGCGACACTCCAGCTTGCAGTTGTATTTGCATTTTCCTGAGAAACATGAACTGTTCCTTTATCAATGAAATAAATAAAATCGCCTTGCTCTCCTTGCTGAATTAATCGTGCGCCCTTTGGAAAAGTTTTATATTCCAAGCGTGGAAGAATTGGTAAAATATCTTGAGGCGGCAATTGCCGCAATAATGGAATATGACCAAGACTTCGAATTTTGTGAGCTCTCTCCATATACTTGTGTTTCGGATAATCACAGTATGTACAAAAGTAAAAATTATTTATTTCTCAAGTCAAAAGTCTAGATTCAATAATTTTCCCTAGTCTCTAGAGTCACCTGTCATCATTTTTTGAATCACCATCGCAATGATTTCGTGGTCAACATTAGCTTGTCTTAACAAAAATTTTACTTTTTCAAAATCATCTGAATCAATCGCATCAAAAAATTCATCTATTTTTTCTAAAGCTGCCATTTTTTCTAAAATCACCGTTCCTTCAAAATCACTTTCTTTCAACAAAAACCCCTCTCACACTCAAAGAGATGACACTACTTAGCAGGCAAATAAACAAGTTCAATTTTATTTTTATTCATTATACTATTATGAAAATCATAAAATAACATGGATAATGATTCGTGAAAATAACAAAAAAACTGCTCCTAACCAGCTTAATTCCTCTAACTATTCTTGCAATAGGTGGTCTTTTTAGCATTTTCATTGTTAAAAAAACTCAAGACTCTATTATGCGGTCCATTGCTCAAATCAATGAAAAACAAACCTTAATCTCTGATATCTATAATGAGCTGGGTTACGGTAACGGAATTCACGCTTTCAAAAACTATGTGCTTAGAGGGCAAGATGTCTACAAAAAGAATGCTGCTTCACATCTCATAAAAGCGAATCAAATGATTGATAAGTATTTTACTTTTAAAAACCTTTCATTGGATGAAAAACAGGCTCTTGAAATACTTCGTAATACTGTCACTGCTTATATTTCAAAAATTGATATTATCAATCAAAAAATTACTGAAGGAAAAATTGCTACAGAAATTGATAAATTAGTAAAAATAGACGATGCTCCAGCTGTTTCTGCTCAGGGAGTTCTTCAGAAGTATTTATTGACAGAAAAAAGTGCTGAATTAAAAAAAATTGACGATCTCAATCATTCTGTGTTTTTTTATATTATCTCTATTTATTTAATCTCATTAATCATTGCCCTTTTTATCAGCCAAAAAATCTCGAGCAAACTTATCCAGTCCATCAATCGTCTTATTCGCTTTTCATCTGATATTTCAAAAGGGTTTTGGACAGAAAAAAATAATTCTCCCATAGTTGTCTCTGATGATGAATTCCAAACTCTCGCTGACCAAATGTTCAATATGAAAAAAGATCTTCTTTTGATTTTTGAAAGATTAAAACAAACGAATCAAGATCTTGAGCAATTTTCATTTATGTCCGCACATGACCTTAAGACACCACTCAAAAACTTGCTTTCATATACTGAACTCATTAACGATTCCATTGATCAAAAAGACTGTGATGCACTAGAAACTTTCACACAAGAAGTGCGAAATGAAGCTGAGAAAATGATGGATTATATTTCTGATCTACTGAGTTTTACACGACTGGGTGCTGAATCTTTAAATATTGATGATGTCGATGTCAAAGCTGTCATTCGAGAAATAACTTCAACGTTTAATCATAGCACAAAAGAAATTGAACTCATCGCTTTAGGTGTTCCTGATTTTATACGTGCTGATCGCCTTAAATTTACACGAATTTTACAAAACTTATTAGAAAATTCTATTAAGTATTCTAACGATCACGTACGTATTGAAATCACCGGGAAAACTCTTGATAGTGGTGGTTGGCTATTCACTGTTGAAGATAATGGAAAGGGTATTCGAGAACGTGACTTCGAAAAAATATTTTTACCATTCCGACGAGCAACAGATCAGGGAGAGGGTACTGGCATTGGCCTTGCTATTGTCAAAAAAATTATTGAAATCCATGGTGGAAAAATTTGGCTTGAATCTAAAGAAAATACTTTTACAAAATTTCATTTTTCAATAGGTGTCTATAAAAATATTTTGCCCGATGAAAAGGAGGTCAACAATGCCACTTCACCTCAACACTCAGCTTAGTCGAGAAGGCCCCATTGCAATGGTTGATGACAGTGTTGCTACACTTAAATTGGTAGCCATCTACCATAAAAAATCAAATCTCAATGGCTCTTTTTTAACATTTTTGAGTGGAAATACTTTTTTTGAATATTTAGAGAACGTTAAAAAAGGAACTGCTGAAGTCACTGAATTATTACTTTTGGATATCAATATGCCAGGGATGGATGGGTTTGAAGTTCATGAAAAACTTCGCTCTGAACCACTTTTTAAAAATATACCCGTTTGCGCCATGTTAACAAGTTCTGACCATGAAAAAGATAAACAAAAAGCCTTCAGCATGGGAGTTCGAGAGTACCTTATTAAACCTGATACTGGAAAAGATTATCTCGATATGTTTAACAATCTAAAAAATCGAATGTTAAAAAATTAGATCTTTTCTATATCAAATTTTTACCTTTATTCTTCCAAGCTTTTAATAATTGGGCACTCTGGACGTGAATCTCCATGACAGGACCTTGCTAAACTCTGCAAGTTATCGACCATTTCTTGCATTTCCTTAATTTTTTTCTCTAGCTCTTTTATATGATTTTTAGCCAGTGCTTTTACCTCTTTGCTCGCACGAGATTTATTTCTCCAAAGACCAATAAGTGTTTTAATTTCTTTTATTGAAAAGCCTAAACTTCTAGCTCGTTTGATAAATCTTAAAAACTGAGCATCTGATTCCTTATAAAATCGATATCCAGATTCTGTGCGTGCTGCTTTAGGAATAAGACCAATAGATTCGTAATGGCGAATTAATTTTGCATTAACTCCAGAAGTTTTCGCAAGCTCACCAATTGTCATAATACGTCTTCTCCTCAATTTATTATCTTAAAGATTCCAATTATTGGAAGGTCAAGCAACTTTCTCAAAACATGCCAAATCCATTTTATTTGCTCTGGGTAAAATAAAGAAGCCCCGCAAAAAAAAATCTATTTTCTTATTGACCTTCCAATAATGGGAAGGTGGAAAGTAAACCATATAAAGGAGCTTTTATGGAACATTCTCATCATTCTCAAAAGCCAATTCAACAACCATCCTGCTGTGCTCACCACCACTCCCCTCAAAAAGAGAAGGCTGTGACTAAGGAGGACTTTGATCGCATCTATACATGCCCTATGCATCCTGAGATCCGACAAAAAGGCCCAGGAAGCTGCCCTCTTTGTGGAATGGCTTTGGAGCCTGAAGACATTCAACTGGATGATACCGATAACCCTGAATTGGTGGATTTTACAAAACGTTTAAAAATAAGCATGCTTTTCACTATTCCTCTTTTATTTTTAGCCATGTCAGATTTGATTCCAGGACAACCTGTTCAGCATGCATTACCTGCCTGGCTTTATTCTGGGCTGCAACTCCTACTTGCAACTCCTGTTGTTCTTTGGTGTGGTTTACCATTTTTTGAAAGAGGGTGGGCCTCTTTCAAAACTCGAAATTTGAATATGTTTACACTCATTGCTCTTGGAACCGGTGTCGCATATACATACAGTATTTTTGCAACATTTTTTCCACACTTGTTTCCAGAAAATTTAAAACTCCATGCTGGACTCGTCCCACTTTATTTTGAAGCCGCTGCTGTTATTACAACACTGGTTCTTGTTGGACAAGTTCTCGAACTTCGAGCAAGAAGCCAAACAGGTAATGCCATCAAAGCTCTTTTAGGATTAGCCCCAAAGACGGCACGAAGAGTAAAATCCGATGGCAATGATGAAGACATTCCCATTGAACATATCCATGTTGGTGACCTTTTAAGAGTGCGTCCTGGAGAAAAAGTTCCCGTTGATGGAGAGGTCACTGAAGGTCAAAGCTCTATTGACGAGTCAATGATTACAGGAGAACCCATTCCAGTTAACAAGGCTGAAAATGATAAAGTAAGTAGCGGAACAAT
>JAGRAB010000006.1 GCA_020435085.1 Bdellovibrionales bacterium
GATTTGGACAAATAATACAAATTTCAAAAAATAATTATCTCACTTCACAAGTTACCAAGGAGGTTTGTTATTTTGGCTGCAAACCAAAATCCAGTCGACGTGGTAGTAAAATTAAGGGGGATATAGCCTCTAACGCCTCGTGCAAGATTGCTATAAATACAAAATCTTCGTACTCGTTGTTTTATTTGTGAAGCGCGATAATTATTTTTTGAAATTGGTATAGCTTTTTAGGACAACAATATGCCCTAATAACGTTCGAGAAAGCAGCGACTGACTTGCCTTACATAAGCGAGTATGATTTTCTCTTACCGTTATGAGCTCTAAAATTACAAAAGCCGTTATTCCCGTCGCTGGACTTGGTACTAGATTTTTACCGGCCACAAAAACTGTGCCGAAAGAATTACTCCCTATCGTAGATAAACCACTTCTTTTGCATATTATTGAGGAGTGTGCGCAGGCAGGCATAGAAGATGTCATTCTTGTTACTGGGCGAGGCAAAACGGCCATTGAAGATTTTTTCGATACTTCTTATGAACTTGAAGATGCTCTTGCAAAGTCGGGCAAACAAGAACTCTTAGAAAAAGTTCAAGCACTAAAATCACTCGTTAATATTATTAGCATTCGTCAACAAGAAGCAAAAGGACTCGGTCATGCTATTTATACGGCTCAGCCTATTCTTGGTAACGACGCCTTTGCCGTTTTACTTGGTGATGAAGTTATGATCTCTGATGAAAATACTCCGTCTGCGACCGGAGAACTTTGTTCTCTATATCAAGAAACCAAAACTTCAAGTGTTGCTGTTATGGAAGTTCCAAAAGCGGACGTACAAAAGTATGGAATCGTCGCTTGCGATTCTGTGGGTACAAATCGATGGAAAATTCAAAATGTTATTGAAAAGCCCCACCCCGAAGAAGCTCCTAGTCAACTGGCTCTTCCCGGTCGATATGTATTTTCAACAAAAATTTTATCCAACCTTAAAAATACAAAGCCTGGAAAAAATGGAGAAATTCAACTCACCGATGCTATGTGTGCTCTTGCGCAATCAGACGGCCTTTTGGGAATGACCGTACAGGCGCGACGATATGATGCTGGTGACAAGTTTGGCTTTTTACAAGCAAATATTGAAATGGGGCTACAGCACCCCGAAGTTCAAGATCAACTCAAAAAATATTTAAAAACATTGGCCAAAACTCTTTAGGAGAAATCAAAATGAGAGCGTCACTTGTTCTTTTCACAATTTTCTTTTCACAATTTTCTTTTAGTTATATTCCCGACTATAAAATGATTATGTCTCGAGTGGCTGAAAACCACGGTCGCGGCTTTTATAAAATTGTTCAAGATGTTGTGTTTCCTGCAGAACCAGAGCCTCTTATTATTGAAGAAACCTGGATTGTTGGTGGTGAGTACGACATGGCTGTCTCTTTAAAAGGAAAAGGTGTTCTGTCTAATAAAGTCTCTGGAACTATCGTTTACGAAAGCCAACGAAAGATTTATAAAGACTCTTCTCTAAAAACAGCTCGTCTTCCTGACGACTTCATCGAACCTTTTTTTCAATTTCGATTTTCTAAAAATATAAAACCTAAACTTGTTGCTATGAAAATGGCCCCTGCCGAGTCTTTAAAAGACCGCCCACCTTTTCATGGTGAGAAAACCGATGCTTTTCCTGTACAACCCTTTCTTCGTCTCAGTCGCAGTGGTGGTGTCGTCACTTATGCGATCGGCACACCTACACCAACAAATCAAACAGATGAAAACCCTGGCCTTTGGATCGAGCAAGATCGCTTTCATATTCGAAAACTCAGAACAGAGTCCAACGCTACTGTCATGGCCTCTGGATATAGCAACTATCCCCGGAAAATGTTTTTCCCAAAAACACGTCAGTATTCATGGGACAATCACTCTGTACAAGTCCTATTAGGAGACCTTGTTCCCCTTCCATCAAGCACTCAAGTCAAGGCCTTAACGAGCCCCAAAATATTGAATGAAAATTCACAAAACTCTACATTATCTCTTCCGGAGGTGGAGTCGATTCGAGACTTTTATAAGAGGTTTCGATGACCCCTCAGTATTTTCAAGTGGCTGTTAATGCCCCTCTTTCTGGAGCCCTTACTTATACCGCCACTCAAAACGTGCAATCACTTCTTTCTCGTGGAATATCTGTTCAGGTTCCCCTTGGAAAACGAATGGTTTCAGGAGTTATTCTTGATACAACGAACGAAGCCGGTGCTTTTGAATTAAAAGATATTGAGACTATCAACGAAGAGCTACCCCTTCTTCACGAAGCCTATTTGCAATGGGTCGAGTGGATGGCAAAATACTACATGCATCCTATTGGGCAAATTTTAGCTTCAACATTTCCTCCCCTTAAAAAAAAGGGACGTTCTCAAGAGCCTCTGAACTCTGTAATACCAGAAGTGATACCATCAAAAGATCTTTCTCTCACTCAAGAACAAGATATTTGTCTCCAACAGTTACTTCACGTTGAGCAGTTTCAACCCTTCTTGCTTCATGGGGTTACTGGATCTGGTAAAACTGAAGTCTACATGCAGCTGCTTAAAAAAACTTTGGCTCGCGGAAAATCCGCTCTTATTTTGGTTCCTGAAATTTCTCTCACCCCTCAATTGATTCAAAGGTTTGCCTCTCGATTTAAAGATCAAATCGCCGTCATTCACTCTCACCTCACTCCTCGCGAAAAAACGCAACAATGGTGGAGTGTTATTGATGGGGAGAAAAAAATTCTTATAGGTGCGCGCTCGGCTCTTTTTTGTCCCATAAAAAACTTAGGCGTCATTATTGTCGATGAGGAGCATGAGCCCAGCTTTAAACAAGAAGAAAAATTAAAATACCATGCTCGTGATGCGTCTATTGTTTTAGCCAAAACCCACAACTGTCCCATTGTTCTGGGCTCTGCAACGCCAAGTCTTGAAAGCTGGCAAAATGCAAAGGCTGGAAAATACCAACTCCTTCAAATGAAGAATCGTGTCAATGATCGTAAAATGCCAGATGTAGAAATCATTGATTTGAAGTCCAAAAAAGATCATGATGAAATGCCAAATTCTGTAGATCTTCCCTTTTGGTTATCAAAACCTTTGTATTTAGCTCTTCAGTCAAATCTTGAAAACAAATGGCAGTCTGCCCTTTTTTTAAACCGACGGGGCACAGCCCAGATGGCCCTTTGCACTTCATGTGGAAGTACTTTTGAATGTCCTAACTGCTCTATTTCCCTCACTCTACATGGTCAAAGTCATTTGGTTTGTCATTACTGCGATTACTCTGAAAAGCTTCCAGAAAAGTGTCATCATTGTGAATCTGGTGACATCGAAAAAATTGGCCTTGGTACAGAGCTCGTTGAAAACGATATTTTTCGGTTATTTCCCCATGCAAAAATTGCTCGAGCTGATCGTGATGAAATCGGTGGACGAAAAGATTTAGAAGAGCTTATTGAAAATATGGAATCTGGTAATATTGATATTCTTATTGGCACTCAAATGATTGCTAAAGGTCTCGACTTTCCAAAACTGACTCTTGTTGGTCTCGTGCTCGCAGATGTTGGGTTTAATCTTCCTGATTTTCGTGCCACGGAGCGAAGCTTTCAACTTCTCACACAAGTCAGTGGTCGCGCCGGCAGGCATGTCGACGATGGCGGTAAAGTTTTTATTCAAACGTTTAACCCTGAACACCCCAGCATTGTTTATTCAAAAGACCTTCAATATGAACTGTTTGCTGATATGGAGCTCCGTGAACGACAAGAGCTTCTTTACCCACCGTTTGGACGCCTGGCTCTCTTTCGTCTTATTGGCAACTCCAATGACAGCGTCGAAGAACTTGCAACAAAGACCGCCCTCCGTGCCGATCATTTAAAAAAATCCTACACGCAGTATGAACCCGTGCAAGTACTTGGTCCTTGCCCAGCTCCCATTGTGAAAATTCGAAACAACTATCGCCATCAGCTTCTGTTAAAATGCCCTGAGCCCTCTTTATTACAAAGTTTTTGCTACCAACTCCTTGGAGATACCAAGTGGCTGCCCGCCGGGACAAAGGTGCAGCCCGACATAGATCCAGTCAGTATGCTTTAAACTAAAGTTATATTAAGACTTTGTCTCTTCTCTCTTTTACCTATTTGCATATATGATAAAGCTTGAACAATGAACGCGAAAAACAGGCTCAGATGTCCGACGTACTTGCCTTAAAAAAATGCCCGCATTGCGGAGCCAGTACTGAAGATCTTCTTCCGATAGAAACCGGAATGAAGGTTGCTCTTCAAGCCGCCGGTATGGCCGATGGTTTACCCAGTATGGTTTGCGCCAATTGCTATGATAATTTTACGAGTCAAGTTTCTCAAGGAGTCAAACTTCGCATTGAACAAGAGACTCGAGAAAAAAATAAAGTCATGCTTTGGAAAAATCGAGTGAACCTTATTAAACAAGCTCGTGGTCTTATGGCACAAAAGGCTTACTCTGAAGCTGCCGTTTCTTACGAAAAGTATTTAAGAATTTTAGAGGTGATTTACAGCCGAAAAAAAGGTGAACTTGACCCCAAGATATTTAATCACTCTAAAAAGTCAAAAGAAGTTACCGTTATAACTTCTGTGTACTGGGACCTCATGCGGATTTACGATATGTCCCCCCGCTATGGCGATCGTATGGCTCAGGCGGCTGCTAAACTTTCTCTTTTCGTTCCTTACAGTCAAATTTATCCCGACATTATTAAAAAAGCCGAGGCCTTCCAAAGAAGTGCGAAGAATCCACATATCGTCAAACAATTTTTAAGACAAAGCCGAAGTGGTCGACCGCGATGCTTTATTGCTACAGCTGTATTTGAATCGCCTTATGCGCAAGAGGTACAAACTCTTCGATGGTTTCGAGATACAACTCTGAAACGCACTTACTGGGGACGACAATTTGTTTATTTTTACTACAAAATCTCCCCAACAATTGCCCATTTTATAGATAAGTCTCCTCTGACCAAAAAAATCTTGCGTTATTTACTCAAAAAAATCGTCAATGCTGTGATTTCACCTTGAAAAGGGGACCAGAGTTTTAGATGTTAATGGAATGGCAGCATCTATAAAAAAATCCAACTACGACGTCATCATCACTGGGGCTGGGCTTTCTGGGCTTATTGTAGCAAAACACCTTTCACAAATGGGCAAAAAAGTCTTAGTCCTTGAAGCTCGTGATACCGCTGGTGGAAACTTAAGAAATCTTTCAACAAAGGGATTTTCTTTTCGAACAACTTTAGAGTTTGTCCCAGATTATAAAGAATATATTGAGCCTATTGAGCGGCTTGAACAGCTTTTACAATTTAAAATTCTCGGGCCCTCGAAAGAGATGACACCTAAGACATTTAAATCCAGTGAGCTTCGTGAATTTTTAGGGTTTGGTGATTTAAAATTTCAATCACTTGACGAGGTTCAGTGGTACACACAAACCAAAGTCAGAGAGCTCTTGATCTCTCCTGAAAAATGGGTTGAAGCTCTTTTAGCTGATGCTTCTTTTGAATGTCTCACTTTACATGAAGTCACCAGGTACAGTTTTACAGATGGGCGTTTTGACTCTATCACGGTCAATGGCTCAAAGGTTTTATCTGCCGATCAATTTATCCATACGGCTCCAGTCTCTTTGCTCAATGCCCTCATTCCTGATGATGCTATTAAACCCAAAGACCGCACACGCCTTGCAAAAACGCAAGGGTGGACCAGTGTTTGTCTTCACTTCCTTCATAAAGGCATTGTAACGGACGAAGAGTGCTTACACATTCTTATGGGCTCTAGTACTGACTTTGAACCTTGCCTTGGCCGCTTTTTTACTCCCACTCAATTTGATGGAGAAACTGTTCAAGAGTCACAGTGGATGAGTTTAATGAATGATGAGCACGCTGAGGATATGGAATTTATTGGAGCAACACTCCGAAATATTAAAAAGCAAATCAAACGCGTCTATGACTCTGCTGTAGAAAATGTTTTGATTGAAAAAATTGTGGTCACCCCTCAATCACAAGGTTTTATGGATTTAAAGTTTAAAAATCCATTACAACTTAACGGTGTTGAAAACTTTTGGCTCGCTTCACCTTTGATTTTAGAACAACGAGGTGTTGGTGCCTCTGTGCAGGCCGCCGATCAAGTTCTTACGGCAATGATGGCTCATAGCTCTCTTACAGAAACCACATACCCCGCTGAGACTCCAGTGCCCGTCAACCCTGAACTCACATTATGAGTCCTAAAATCCAATTCAGTATTTTTGTATTGATTGCATTTGTAATTGGATTTTTCATACGCCCACACCTTTACTCACCAGTTGTGCCTGAGCGAGACGGGCTTACTCAAGCAGATGGCCGTTCAGAGTCACAAAAAACCGATGATTTTCTTTCTGATGAGCAACGCAATCAATCTGCAAATGAAGAGCTCAGTCGCTTGATTAAGCTTTTTATGGTTGACGTCGCCCTGCGACTCAGTGACGAAAACAAAAAAGGCTTGAGCAAGCTTTCATCAATTACTGAATGCGGCACTCCTTCCTCTCCAGAGACTTCAACTCAAAATTTAAATATTCATGATAAAAACCAACATCGCTCTCAGCCACAGCAAGTTAATAATAATGAGTCCTCTCTTCTTGAAAAGGTGATTCGCGTAGAGAGACAAAAACGTGATTTACGAAATGATTCTGATGAAAATAAATTTATTGATGATATTAAAATTGAAAATTTAGAGCCTATTTTAAAACAACGCCAATCTCTCGATGCCAATGGTGCCACTCGCCTTACTGGCACTTTTAAAGGAACAATTACTTTTTTCGATACTTCAAAAGAGTCTTGGGACGTGACACTTGAGTTTTTACCCGAACCTTCTAACGATAATAAAATTCATGCAAACACAACATTAATATTCTCTAAAAATGGCGTTGATTTTAGCACTTCTCGCGGCAGCGGGTATGATGATAAGTACTCCTACCTGGGAGGGGGTTCTCAAGCCTTGCTCATAGAATCTGGTGGTAAAACT
>JAGRAB010000257.1 GCA_020435085.1 Bdellovibrionales bacterium
TTGATCAAATTGAACCGGATGATTTTAGGTATCCAGGGCCAAAGCCACAATTTAAAGAAGCAGCTCTTGTAATGTTAGCAGATAGTATTGAAGCTGCAGCCCGATCTCTCGATGATCCAACGGCGGGACGGCTTCAAAGTATCGTAAAAAACATTATTCAAAGTAAATTTTTAGATGGCCAACTCGAAGAGTGTAATTTAACTCTGAAAGACCTTTCGACCATTGAATCATCTTTTCGTCGCGTGATTCTAGGCGTGTACCATCAACGCATTGACTACCCCAAAACACCAGTGAAAAACCCAGGAGCTCAACAGCGGGCGTATGAAGCTGATGGTCAAGTTAAAAAAGGTTCTCACACAGCATGAACCTTGAGGTTGTTAATCAGACTCGTCACCCTGTGCCCAAGGCTTACTTAACAACTTTTCTTGTTCGAGTAATAAAAGAGTTAAAACGAAGAAAACAGCATGATCTTCTTAATGAGAAGTCAGATCTTTTGGTTTTATTTGTCACTCGAAATAAGATTCGACAACTCAATCGAGACTTTCGAAAAAAAAACTATGCCACAGATGTCTTAAGCTTTGATCCGGTTGAACCAGGGTCTTTAGGAGAATTGGTGTTTTGCCCAGAGGTTTTAAAAAAACAAGCCAAAGAACATGGTTTCAGTTATCGCGACGAGCTTTGCTATATGTTGCTTCACGGAATGTTGCACCTTATAGGCTTTGAGCACGAAACCAATGCTTCAGATGCTAAAAAAATGTTTGAGCTTCAAGATAGTATTTATTCAAAGATATTTCCCGGGAAAATTTGAATTTCCATTGCTAGGGCCCCTAAATGTTGTTACTTTGAGGGCCTCAATGAGGTGATCCATGTCTATGCAAACAGAATTATCTGATGTAAAAAACAATATTGAATGGATGCAAGAAAAATCCGCAGATTTGCGGAGGTATCTTTGACATAGACGTGAAGAAAAAACGTCTTCAAGAGTTAGAGCAAGCTTCTCAGAACCCCGCCATTTGGGAAAAACCAGCAGAAATGCAAAAGATCCAACGGGAACGAGCTCTCTTAGAAAAATCTGTTGAAGGTTGGGAAACTCTCACAGGCCAAATTGCCGATGCCCAAGTTCTTTTGGAAATGGCTGTGGAAGAGTCAGACGAGTCCACATTTGAAGAGTTGAAGTCTGAATTACAAAAAATGTCGAAAGTTGTCGACGAGCTTGAAATGAAAAGTTTGTTGAGTGAAGAGTTGGATGGCAATAGTTGCTATCTTTCGATTAACTCTGGGGCTGGAGGCACTGAGGCCTGTGATTGGGCTGGAATGCTCCTTCGAATGTATGATCGCTATGCCAATGATCACGATTATAAATGTGAAGTGGTGGCAATGACTGAAGGGGAAGAGGCTGGAATTAAGTCAGCAACTCTTCTTATTGAAGGTCCTTATGCTTATGGAAACTTAAAAACAGAGAACGGGGTTCATCGCTTGGTTCGTATTTCTCCATTTGATTCCAATGCGCGAAGGCATACGAGTTTTGCTTCAGTCTACTGTTGGCCAGAAGTTGATGACGATATTGAAATTGAAATTAAAGACGAAGATATTCGTATTGACACGTATCGTGCTGGTGGAGCTGGTGGACAACACATTAACAGAACCGACTCTGCTGTTCGAATCACTCATCACCCTTCAGGGATTGTTGTTCAGTGCCAAAATCAAAGAAGTCAGCACGCCAACAAAGATAAGGCATTTAAAATGCTCAAAGCGGCTCTCTATGAATTAGAAATAGAAAAACGAAATGCCGAAAAAGAACAGGCTGCAGGAGAGAAAAAAGCCAATGAGTGGGGATCTCAAATTCGCTCCTATGTTTTGCACCCGTATCAACTTGTCAAAGATCATCGTACTGATTTTGAATCAGGAAACCCTCAATCTGTACTTGATGGAGAATTAGATTCATTTATTGAATCTTACTTAAAACAACAGGCGTTGAATAAAAAATCCACATGAGTTTAAAGAACGCTCTTTACTTAGCATTTCATTATATTTTTTGGGGGAAAAGGCACCTTCCTCTAACAACTGTTTTAGCTGTGGTGGGCATGGCTATCGGGGTGGCATCACTCATTGTTGCCATGGCGGTTATGAGCGGTTTTGAATCCACATTGCAAAAAACAGTGGTCGATATTGCAGGGCATTTAATGATCTTAAAAAGAGGAGCGGAAGATCAGCACCAAGCTCTTGAAGAAGTAAAGCCACTATTAGACGGATATGTAGCTTCTACGCCATTTTTATTTTTAGAAGCTGTTCTTGCTGAAAAAGGTCAGGTTGCAGGTGTTGGTATTGAGGGACTTGATGAAAAAACATTTCCACAAGTTTTAAAAGTTGAAAAACGAGTTCAAGAAGGTCAACTCAGTTTTATAAAAACCAATGATTTACCAGGTATTGTGATTGGTAAAGGTATTGCGAAATCGTTTCAGTTAAAGGTGGGAGATACCATTCGTTTAGTGATACCGATATCAAAAGGGTATGGGGGCTCCAACTTTAAACCAAAAATGAAAAAGTTTGTGATTAATGGCATTGTTTCTTTTGGGCTCGAAGAATTTGATAGTCGTTATATTATGATGGACCTCAATGAGGCTCAAAATTTTGCCAATGTTGAAGGGCATATCACTGGATTTAAAATTAAAATGAAAACAGATGAGCAAGCTCTTCAAGCCAGTTTAAGAATTGCGAATGAAAAGGGGCAAGCGTATTACATTAGCGATTGGCAAGAAGGAAATCGAAACTTATTTGAGGCCGTGGCTTTAGAGAAATGGATTGTCTTTTTTGTTCTTTTAATCATTGTTATTGTGGCATGCTTCAATATTGCCGGAACACTTTTTATTTCAGTGATTCGACGTTTTAAAGACATCAGTGTTTTAAAAACTATGGGTGCAAGTTCACATTTTATTCTCAAGATTTTTTCTATTCAGGGAATGGTTTTAGGGGCACTGGGAACTTTTTTTGGACTACTTCTTGGCTTAGCAGCATGCTATGGCTTTTTATACCTGCAATCGCAATACGGAGTGATTTCGAGTGAGGTATATAAACTTGATAAAATTGAGTTAGATTTTGAATTTCTAGATTTTATTATTATATTTTCGGCATCAATGTTGATTTGTTTTTTAGCAACATTGGCTCCTGCACGTCGAGGAGCCTTGTTAAACCCAGTGGAAGGTTTGCAATACAAATAAGGAAGCTATGTTAGAAGCACTTAAAATTACAAAGACCTATCGTCAAGGAAGCGGCTCACTCGAAGTGCTTAAGGGCATTGATTTACAAGTGGCGGAAGGAGACTCTCTTTGTATCATCGGCTCATCGGGCGCAGGGAAAAGTACACTTCTTCATATTCTAGGAACATTAGATCGACCAACAAGTGGTGATGTTATTTTTCGAGGAAAAAATGTTTTTACATTGAGTGATTTAGAGTTAGCAAAGTTTCGTAACGAAAATATTGGTTTCGTTTTTCAATTCCATCATTTACTCAATGAGTTTACTGCCTATGAAAATATGATTATGCCAGGGCGACTGGCGGGGTGGTCGAGTAAGGAAATGCGAAAACGAGCGGATGAGCTTTTTTCATTTATGGGTTTGAGTGATCGAAAAACTCATTACCCAACCGAATTAAGTGGGGGAGAGCAGCAGCGTGTAGCGATTGCGAGGGCCCTGTTTTTGCGACCGTCACTGCTGTTAGCGGATGAGCCGACAGGCAACTTAGACTCAGGAAATAGCCTAAAAATTCAACAATTGTTGATGGACCTTAAGGCGGAGTTTCAGGTGACACTGGTTGTGGTCACACATGATTCTGTTTTTTCTGAAAGATTCCCACGAGTTCTGCGAATGTCGGGAGGGGTGTGGGTTTGATACCGATGCTTTTTGCGGCGCGTTTTTAAATTCAAGGTTCCGGTGATTCCTTTGTGGACATTAGCCCTTATTCAAGCTAGGCTTTCGTCAGTATGACCGTCGGTTAAGTAACTAAAACAACTCAGGAATTCTTTAATTGATTCATCCGCAGCGAAAGTTTTTTTCACCATTTATTTTTATTGCTGTCCTTGGGGCGTTCGTCTCTTTTTCTGCGTGGGCCGAAACTGTTTCGCAAATTTTGGTAGAAGGAAATAAAAAGATCGAAACAGATGCCATTACAGCAAAGCTTGTTTCAAAAAAAGGCGAGACCTTTTCTTTAACCAATGTACGAAAAGATGTTCAGCAACTTTTTGATACATGTTACTTTTTTAATGTTAAGATGGATAAACAGGGAAGCGGTAACTCTGTTATTCTCAAATACATTA
>JAGRAB010000258.1:0-1224 GCA_020435085.1 Bdellovibrionales bacterium
TGTCGGAAGAGAAAGTACAAAATGTGCTGACGTGGAATGGTACTCTTCAATGAGGTTTCGCAAGATATCGACAATTTCAATTTTTCTATCGCGATTGGGATCTTGAGAAAGTGCGAATTCTTTATAACGATTAATGACAAAGGGTTTTAATGAAGCATCAATTTCAACAACTTTAATGCTGAAACTGCCGATGTCGATACCAACACTTATCATAGTGACACCTATCCATCCTTGGAGGTCATTTTTATCATTCTTTTATGTACTGGACCTTTAGCCATATACATAAATATGTTATCAGTTTTCTTTCCAATAGACTACAGTTGGTCTTCCTTTTGGTATTTTAATTTTACTTTTATTTTTATCTGGGTCATTTTTATCATCATCTTCACCTGAATTACCAGGGTTTGAGGGAGTAGGGTTGGTTGGATTGGTGGGGGTTGTTGGGTTTTCAGTTGGGTTTTTTTCTTTGTCTTCTTTTTCAAGAATTTCAACATAACGTTCTTTTAAATTTTCAAAGTCATAAACAATCGCCTCAATTTCTCGAGAGACATTGGCAAATTGGCCAGTGGAGCGGATTCGGAAGTTATATACCGCATCAAAATACAGGGGAATTTTGGAGGCCTCAATGGGTGAGGTGTCCACGCGTTCGGCCTGAAGAAAACCAAAAAAATCTTGTTCACTGGTAAAGGGACCCCCTTCATCAGGGTTTGATCTGCGAGTAATCACTTTACTAGCAGCTTCGTCTGTCATGGTCGGTGCTAAAGACATAAGCACATCTTTGGGGGCATAATTAATGTTAATACCTTTGACGCCAAAGACTGTGACCCGGTCTTTTAAGAGATTATAAAAATCAGAGTTCATATCAGCGATCATATTGAGCTCTTCTATAGATTTTAGAGGAGCGTTTGGAGGTATGAACTCAGAATCACCAAAATCAGAGTATTCGGATTTTTCAGGACCGCCTCCATTGAGACTTTCTTCATCATGGTCAATCCAGTCGGTGATATTATTGACCAACTTTTCAAAGTCAAAGCTGTAATATTTTTTTTCAAACTCTTCATTATTTTCTTTCGCGGTCTCAAAAATGGTTAGAATTTGTTTTTTTGTCGACTCTCTTAAAGATTTAATATCAGACCCTAAGTCGTTAATATCGATTTTTCCACCCTCAGCCTCAATTGTGGCAAGAAACTGACCATTGAAAGAGGATTCTTTAACGACACTGTT
>JAGRAB010000258.1:1232-2511 GCA_020435085.1 Bdellovibrionales bacterium
ATACGGTCTTTATCAATACTACTTAAGTCGTCAGGGAGAAGAGGGGGCCATGCAAATGGAACTTGCCATATAGGATCGAGTAAATTTTTATTGGCTCCTAAGTTATCTCCAAATTGAGCCATGGCTTTTTTATAAATAAGGACTCGCAATAAATTAATTTCGATACCGGCTCGAGCGGCATAATAAGCACGCAGACGATTTACTTGTTGGCTGGCAACAAGGTATTCGACACTGGTATCGTAACTCACTTCCACAGCTAAAAAGACCATCAGAGTGGTTGCAAAAACCGCCATCAGTAACGCAATACCACTTTTATTATTTAGTGGTCGTCGGAGATTTTTCAGCATTTTCGTTCTCATCGCCTGTGGCTTCTGGTTTTGGATTATTGGGGTTTCGAATTTGAGCCACCATAGTCATGGCTACGGGTTTAGCATTCTCTTTACTTTCATCTTGTACTTCGAGAGTGATCTCAACAGCCATAGGGAATTGGTCTTTTGTTTTCGCACTTAAGTTTCCATCAGATTGCCAACCAGCATCCCATTCTACCGTATCTCCCTCAGGGGGGCCCAGATATCGTAATTTAAAAGTTTTTACGTTTTCGAGAAGAACTGTTTTTTCTCCCCCGTCTTTAACATCGTCATCAAGAATAGGACTTGTTCGTCGCCACAGACATTTACTTTGCTTTTTTTTATTTAATCGGCCACGACATTCTTCAAGGTAGTAACCCACTTCCATTTGATTGGATTCTTTTTTATCAGCAATGGTTTGAATATTATTTAATGATGTAAAGTGAACCTCATCAGAGTCTCCCCAAAAAGCAGTAACGACGCGTTCAACTCGTGGTTCGAAGGGCTCCAGCTGGGTGACCGTTTTTGGCGTGTTATTTGAAGCGGTATTTCCTTCATTGGTTTTTGCTTGGGCTTCTTTAAGGCGTTTTTCTCGCTCTTTCATGGCTTCATTGTAAAGTTTAATATTAATATCTCGATAGTTGAACGCACGATTCATATCGGCCTCCATAATGCGAAGAGCATCTCGCAAAGTCGAGTAAGTTTGAATTTCAGTTTCCACTTTTACCTTTGTTTTCGCACCATTTTGTATGGTTGTTGAAATATAATAAGTGAGTACCGACAAAATAGCCATGGCGACTAAAATCTCAATCAACGTCATTCCGGTAGAAGAACTTGCATAATTTTTTTTGCAGAGATTGTTTTTCTTAAAGGCAGGCTCCTGCCTTTTCTTGCATTGGCCTTCGGCCAAACGCTTCACGCTTGCAAGAACT